>CABQCM010000086.1 GCA_902462665.1 uncultured Oscillospiraceae bacterium
CGAAACCGGCATCGGCTTTTTCGACCATATGCTGACTGCCTTTGCGGTTCATGGAGGGCTGGGGCTTACCCTGCGTGCGAAAGGGGATTTGGAGGTTGATCCCCATCATACGGTGGAAGATACCGGCATCGTGCTCGGCCAGGTGTTGGCTAGGGCCGTCGGGGAGAAAGCGGGAATCGCCCGGTATGGCAGCTTTGCCGTGCCGATGGACGAATCGTTGGCTTTTGCCTGTTTGGATATCAGCGGCCGGCCTTATCTGGTGTTTCAGGCCCAGTTTCCGCAGGAGAAAATGGGGGAGTACGACGCCTGCCTGACCGAGGAGTTTTTCCGGGCGCTGTGCGTGCATGCCGGGATTACGCTGCATCTCAATGCCCCGTATGGGAGCAATTCTCATCATAAGACCGAGGCGCTGTATAAAGCGGCAGGGCATGCCCTGCGTTTGGCGGTGCAAAGGACAGGAAACGACGCAGTGCTTTCCACAAAGGGCAGCCTGTAAAACATGGCGGATGCCAAAACGCTCCCACAGCGAAAGCGATGCTATTAGCATAAGAACTCCCGAACACAAATTGATTGATACGGAGCAGTTTGGTCGGAACCAGCGTCAAAGCTCTTGAGCATGCGCCGGTTATCCTGCGGCCTTTTCCTTGCCTCCGCTCCAAGCCGCCTGTGTGTCAACTGCCGCGCATCTCCTGGCGTGAACAAAGGGCTTGCCTGGCGGTGCGGCGGACGCGGGCAGGCTTTCGCCACGTCCAGGACGGCAAACCGTCGGCTGTTTGTGCCGCCGGGAGATGGTTCGGGTTCGAATGTCTTATGCTATACTGAGTAAAAAACTATGGAATGGGGATTGTTATGCTGATTTTTCCAGCGATTGATATTCAGCAGGGCCGATGCGTCCGGCTGCATCAGGGGGATTTTTCGACGGCTCACGTCGTGGCGGAGGATCCGCTGGAGACAGCCTTGTCTTTTGCCCGCGCCGGCGCGCAGTGGATTCATATGGTGGACTTGGATGGGGCGCGCTGTGCCGGCCCGGTCAACCGGGAAATTTTTCGCACGGTGGCCAAAGAGAGCGGGTTAAAGCTGGAGTTGGGCGGCGGTATCCGCGATTTGGAAACCATCGACGCCTATCTGTCCGACGGGGTATCCCGTGTGATTCTCGGATCGGTGGCCCTCAAAAATCCGGCGCTGGTCGAGCAGGCGGTGAAACGCTATGGCGAGCGAATCGCCGTGGGAATTGATGCGCGCGACGGCATGGTGGCCACCGAGGGATGGCTGGAAAGCTCGAACGTGCATTACATCGAGCTGGCCCGTGAGATGGAGCGTCGAGGGGTGCGATGCATTATCTTTACCGATATTTCACGCGACGGCACCTTGAGCGGCCCCAGCCTCGAGCAGCTTGACGCTCTCAATTCGGCCGTCAGCTGCGATATTATTGCCAGCGGCGGCATCAAATCCATTGAGGACATTGCCGCGCTCAGCGAGCGGGGAATGTATGGCGCCATCTGCGGCAAATCCCTTTACCAGGGAACGCTGGATTTACAACAAGCGCTGCGGTTGGCGGCGGGCAGTGCGGCGCTGGCGCTGGAGCGTGTAAAATACGACGCCAACGGTCTGGTTCCTGCCGTCGTTCAGCAATGGGATACCGGCGAGGTACTGATGCTTGCCTATATGAACCGGGAATCCCTGGAGCGTACGCTGGAAACGGGTATGACGTGGTTCTACAGCCGCTCGCGCGAGAAACTGTGGAACAAAGGGGAGTCGTCGGGGCATGTGCAACGGGTGGTTTCGGTGCGGGCCGATTGCGATTATGATACCCTGCTCGTGCGAGTTGACCAAACCGGCGCGGCTTGCCATACCGGGAGCCATAACTGCTTCTTTCATGATTTAAGCCGGTAATTTTTTAGATTGATATAAAATAGAAAGGAAAGCGCCCCGCGGCGGGAGTCTTTGGGCGGGGACATGGTGAGAAATGATGGCGGAGGCTATTCTGCAAAATCTGTACGATACGGTGCTGGAACGCCGGGAGCAAGCGGCGGAGGGCTCGTATACCAGCTATTTGTTTGCCCAGGGGCTGGATAAAATTCTGAAAAAATGCGGGGAGGAGTGCTCGGAGGTCATTATCGCGGCTAAAAACGGCGATGCAAAGGAACTGACGTTGGAGCTAAGCGATTTGCTGTATCATTTGAGCGTCCTTATGGCCGAGCGGGGAGTGACTCCCGACGATGTGGCGGCCGAGTTGGAGCGCCGGCATCAAAAGCAGGGAAACCTCAAAAAGTTTCATACCGTGGATAAAAACAGTTGAATCACGTCCTAAGCCGAAGGCGCCCCGCATACACTTGGTATGGGGGGCGTTGCGTTATGTGTTGTAGAATCGTAGAAATGCGAAACAAAGAGGTCATCTGCATCAAAGACGGTACTCGGTTGGGATGTGTCTGCGACGTTGAGATCGACACCTGTTCGGGGCGTCTGGTATCCATCGTCATTTTTGGCCGGCCGAAGATGTTCGGCCTATTGGGCAGGGAAGAAGACTGTGTGATTCCCTGGAACTGCATTGAAGTCATCGGTCCCGACACCATTCTCGTCTCCTTTGAGCCGCCGCGGCACCCACGCCGGCGCAAGCAGGGCTTTGTCAATAAACTCTTTGGCGGTTGAAAATAGCTTGCCTGCACGAAGTGGAAATTGTGTATGTATTGAGGCGAAAGCAGGCAAAAATATTACAATTAGGCCGCCGCAAACGCGATTCGGTTCGCGACGGCTTATCTTAATCGCGGTAAAAAGATATCGTTACGACTTGGAGTGCTTAAAATTTCGGGGATTATGAAAGGCTATTTATGATTTCTCTAAATTGGTCTGTGTTACGCAGTTTGTCGAAATCAGGAGATAACAGCCATTTATCGCGCATAATTGTACACAGCGGCCTGCTATCCGAAGTCTCAAAATCATTTCGTTGTGTGGTAATATTTCCAAGCAAGCAGCTGGAAAACGACTGCGTTTCTGGTCGTTTATCAAACGCTTTCACCATTGTTGCTGCAAGATTCAAATGCTCAATCGCCCGCGAAGAAATGTTAAGCCTTGCGTACAGTTTGGCAATATCCAATTGTAGCTTGGCGGTTCCCCAGTCGCTCGGCATACCTTTGCTGTCATATACGATTTTCTCGATCTCAAACACCTTTTTGATTGCAGCAATCGATTGCTCGTCCGAAATACAACCGGAATTCGCTAATAGACATACAGAGTTTCGGAATGCTTCATAGTCTTGTTTTATTTTCTTCCTTAAAAACGGTAGCTTTTCATCGTCCGATAAACTCCACCACATTTGATTTTCTTTACAGAATTCAGCCGACGGCAAGGATTCATAAATGCTCCTGCCAAGTTCTTTTCTGCCCATTTCGCAGTGATTGAAAGCAAGTCGTGCTGTAGCTTCAAGACGAATGTCCTGATCGGGACAATATTTCATAATTCTATTGCCCAGCGCAATGATTTCAGCGTCATTCTTCTCTGCGGCTTCTTTCCAATTGGTAAAATCACTGTCGTCATCTCCTGCAACAAATAATGCATACATCAGCTTGTTTAGAAGAGCAAAATTATTTGGATACTCAGCAATACCTTCTCGTGCAATCGCAATACAGTCGTCAATTTTGCCTTGGCTGATTGCATTTTGAAAGCAGTGCAGATACTGTTCAACCTTTTGCTGCTCAAGCCCTTTATTGATTCCCAGAAGTTTATCTACAGTCACACCGAAAAATTCTGAAATGATCGGAAGCAATTCCATGTCTGGATAACACGCCCTGGTTTCCCAACGTGATACCGATTGATAGGAAACGCCGAGATTGTCTGCAAGATCTTCCTGTGTGATCTCTTTTTCTTTTCGCAGGTGTTTTATTGTATCGCCAATATTGAGTTTCATAGAAAAGCTCCTTTGTCGGTATTATTGAAAGAAGCGCCTCTTTCTGTTCGCATTGTATCACAGCAAAGTGATGGAATCCACAACTCGTTTGGAGAGAAAAAATCAATGATATAGTGAAAAATATAAAAATCGGAACGAGCATAACTCGTTCCGACGTAATTTTGGATGAGAGATAGGATTGCTCACATCCCGCCCAAAATTGCTGGTGGCAGCAAGAGCAAAGAAAATTTTAAAAAGAAAAATCGCCGCGAACGATGTAAAGTCCGCGACGATATGGAGCTGGTGGGGTGACTCGAACACCTGACCTGCTGATTACGAATCAGCTGCTCTACCAACTGAGCTACACCAGCGTGCAATCAAAAGTTTTCGCATGTTTTTAACGACTTTGCTATTTTACCATAATCGGATTCGTTCGTCAAGACCCCAGAGCAAGAAAACCAATTTTGGCAGATGGTAAAATTCATTGGAATACGCTTGACACAGCGTTTTTACAAACCTTATAATAAAACGGTATCCAAGGAAAGGAGAAGCCTTTGCTGCCAAAACCGGCGAAGATTTCGTAAAAAAAGGAGCCTGGAACGGGCAAAGGCACGGTGACTGCTATGATAAAACGAATGTTGTGCTGTTGTCTCGCGACAGCCTGTTTGTTGGGCATGACGTCCTGCGAGAAAAAGGACTTTCCGGTCGAGGTGAGAGAAACGACCATTTCTGCACTGCCGGTGCGCGTCGTCTCGCTTTCCCCGTTGACGACCGAGATGCTCGACGCGGTTGGGGCGGCGGCGCATTTGGTTGGCCGGTCGCAGCAGTGCGATTATCCCCCCTATGCAGCGGGACAACCCTCTATGGGGACGGCGCTGAATCCAAATATAGACGCTATTTTAGAAGCGGACGCATCGCTGGTACTGACCGCTCTGCCGCTGGAATCGGATGCGATGCAGCGGTTAGAAGTTCATGGCGTGTCAGTGCTGTGTCTGCCCGCTGCGAAAACCCTAGAGGAGGTCAAGAGTAATTATATTGCTTTGGCTACCGCTATGGGAGGGGCGAACCAGGGGCCGGGCAACGGAGAAAGATCCTATGCCATGCTTTGGGAACGTTTGCAGTCCATTGCGGATGCCGTGGCAGGAGAAACACCGGTAGCAGCTTGTTATCTTGCCGAGGCCCACGTTCCGGCCCCCAGTAACAGTGTTCCGGGGGAGTTGCTTCGTCTGGCAGGAGCGCAGAATACAGCCGCTGGGGAGACGTGGGAACAAAACGTACAGGCAGCGATGCAGGCTCAGGTGATTTTTTGCGACGCCTCCTTGGTGGACGCCGTCTTGTCGGATGCTGCTTACGCCGATTCGGAAGCGGTACGAAGCGGGAGAGTAATCGGACTGGACAGCCGCCTATGGGAACGCCAGGGACTGCGTTTGGCCGAGGCTGCGGTACAAATGGCCGCTGCTTTGCATCCGGCGTGTCAACTGCCAACAAGCGCAGAAAGCAGCATGGAGCAGGAAGAATCGAAATGATTTCCGCGGGAACCGCCCGCTAAGGAACGTTCGTTGAAGGAGACGTTGTCTGTGAAAATGCCGGTTGGAGGCCATATGATCTACAAAATCGTCGTCTGTGGCGCCAACGGTGCGGGTAAGAGCACTTTAGGGCAATACCTCGCCAAACAGTTGAAAGCCAAATTTGTGGATATAGAAGATTATTATTTTTCAAATCCGGAGGCGGACTATCCCTATGCATGCGCGCGAACGACCGAAGAAGTGCGCGATTTATTGCTCGCAGATATGAAACGGTACGATAACATCATATTGGCGGCGGTAAAAGGCGACTATGGCGATGAAATAGAATCTTTGTTTACAGGTGCGGTCTTGGTTGACGTTCCCAAGGAAGTCAGACAAGATCGCGTGCGCAAACGCTCCTTTGATAAATTTGGGAATCGAATGCTTCCGGGCGGCGATTTGCACGAACAGGAAAAGCAATTTTTTGATATGGTGGAACGACGACGCGAACAGGATATCAAAGATTGGCTGGACGCTGTGCGTATTCCAACGATTACAGTGGACGGAACAAAGACCAAGGAACACAACGCGGAAATGGTCGCACATTGGCTTGCCAGGGACTGTTGCGTTGATAGGGAATCCTAAGCGTTTGAAAAAAGACTATTTTTCGTTTTTTATGATTCTACTGCATGATAAAATCAAAGTCCTCATCCACGAACAGCGGATGAGGACTTTTTGATTGAACTGATTACTTGGCTGCGAGAAACTTATTTCTCCTCGCCATAGTAGGCCTTCAGATACATTTCCTTGATCTCGCTCATCAGCGGATAACGCGGGTTAGCACCGGTGCACTGATCGTCAAATGCCTGCTCGGTCATCTCATCGAGACGGTTGAGGAAATCGGTCTCGTCAATGCCATATTCCTTGATGGTCTTCTTGATGCCCACGCGCTCTTTGAGCTCGTCGATGGCTTTGATGAGGTTTTCCAGCTTCTCCTCGTCGTTCTTGCCCTTGATGCCCAGGTAATCGGCCACTTCCGCATAGCGGGCAAGGGTGTGAGGATGATCGTACTGGGAGAAGGTACCCATCTTGACCGGGGTCTCGCTGGCGTTGAAGCGCAGG
>CABQCM010000087.1 GCA_902462665.1 uncultured Oscillospiraceae bacterium
CCACCAGGGCAAACAGGGCCTTTTCGTTCTGATCGAGCATTTCCTCCGCCCGTTTGGCAATCGCCTCGGGCACTTTTTTGTTGGTTAGCAAAGCTTCTGGCAGCAATTTGCATCCCTCCTGACAACAGGCGCACAGGCAAACAAAAAAAGAGAACTATATGAGGACTTCGAGGTTAATTTCTTCATCTTCATATATTCCCTTTTCAAGTGTGCTGTAAATATTAATGTGAGACGCGTTCTGGACAGCCCATTCGCGCATGGCTCACACTTTGTTTGTATTTTATAGCACACTCCGCTTCGGAATGCAATACCTTTTGTGGAAAAACTTTATTTTTTCTGAATAATTTAGAGCTGGAGACGGAAGAATGCGTCATAGATGGAACCAATACAATATTACGTGAAAATTGTACACAGTACTTTTGGCTTTTACGACGGCAAAATGAAATTGCATTGTCAATTTCTGAAATCCATGTGCGGTTTGGTTTGACACGGCCGGGCAATTGGGATATACTATGCAGGTCAGGTCAAAGGAAAGGGGAAGCTCCGATTGAATGTGAGAGTCCAGTCGATGCTGCGGGAAGCGCGGCGGTTCATTCGCAAAATGAGCCAGGACGCCGTGGGCGCGTTCGCGGCGCAATCGGCGTTCTTTATTATATTATCTTTTTTTCCTTTCATCATGCTGCTGCTTACCCTGCTGCAATACCTGCCCTTTTCGCAGGAGCAGCTTTCTCACTTTACCATTGGATTTTTACCCGACGACATTGACCGGCTGGTACAGTCGGTCATCAACGAGCTGTATGAAAAAGCGTCGGGCACAGTGGTTTCCATCACCGCTGTGGTGGCCCTGTGGTCGGCGGCCAAGGGCGTCATGGCCTTGACGAAAGGATTCAACGCGGTGTACGGCATTGATGAGACCCGCGGCTATCTGCGCCTGCGCCTGCGGGCCATGCTGTATACGCTGGCTTTTGTGATCATCCTGCTGGTGACGCTGGGGGTGCTGGTGTTCGGCAGCAGCATTTATCATTGGCTGATTGCGCGCATGCCATCCAGGCTGGATATGGCGCTGCGCATTATTAGCATGCGTTCGCTCGCGGGATTTGTACTGTTGAGCGTTTTTTTTCTGCTGATGTACCTTTTTTTGCCTAACCGCCGCACCCGCATTCGGGACGAGCTGCCGGGCGCGGTGGTCAGCGCCTGCGGCTGGTTGGCGTTTTCGTATATCTATTCTTATTATATTGAACATTTGGGGAACTTTTCCTATTTGTATGGCAGCCTGACTGCGGTGGTGCTGCTCATTCTTTGGCTGTATTTTTGCATGTATATCTTGTTTTTCGGCGCAGAGCTCAATGTGTTTCTCAAAGGATGGCGCAGTAATTTTCACCAGTGGTGGAGCCGGCGAAAGCATACCGGAAAACGGGTATGAGACAGAATGCCGGACTTTGACGACAAAAGGACTTTTGTGCGGGTGGATTGTGTGGTATAATGTGTCCAAACTAGCGTTTGGACACATGGAAAGAATCCTCTCGGCTCGAAGAGCCTCCCGCCGCATAGCGGCAACGGATTCTTTCGGCTGGTACTAGATTTATGGTATAATGTCCGCAGAGCGGACATTATACTCGGATTTTAATCACCCACCTACGGTGATGGCGTATTATACCATTCACGCTTCGCGTTCAAACAAAGAAAGGATGCTTCCCATGCACATTGTTCTGCGGCGGATTGGGCTGGTGGCCGCATACGCTGTTTCGTTGCTGCTAATCGCGTGGAGTCTGCCTGCCATGTTCATCGGTATTTTTCGCATTGGTTCTCTGTTGCCGTTTGTGTTGGGAATTGTGCTGACGGCGGCCGTGGCAAAGCGAAAATCCCTTGCTCGTCTGACTGGCGCCGGTCGGGTAGTACTACGCGTATGTATTGCCGGTTTGTGTTGCTTTGCGGTAGCTTTTGTTGTGACGTCGGGCTGTATGCTGCATGCCGTGGGGCGGCCGGTCAGCCCTGGGGCCACCGTGATTGTGGCGGGGACGCAGATTCACGGTTCAACGCCCAGCCTATCGTTGCGGCGCAGGCTGGACGCGGCGGTGGAATATCTCAATGAGTATCCGGACGCTCCCTGCGTCGTGTCGGGCGGAAAGGGGCAGGGAGAAGACTGCTCCGAAGCCGAGGCGATGGCAGCCTACTTGGTGGAGCAGGGGATTGACGAAAGCCGGATTTATCAGGAGGACCGTTCTCAAAACACCTCGCAGAATATGCTGTATTCGGCCGAGCTGATCCGGCAGCAACATCTTCCAGAAGATGTTGCAATAGCAACCGAGGCCTTTCATCAACTTCGCTGCCAGATGTTCGCGGAGAAGAACGGTCTTCGTCCCGGGGCGGTGGCGAGCGCCTCTCCTTGCAGCAGTGCTACTGGTGGCGGGAGATTTTTGGCCTTGCGAAGGCGGTTGTATTTGGAAATTAAAGTGATGAAGGGGAAAAGATCGTGTCGGTAATCTGGATTCGCCATGTTGAAATTGTCAATGAAACTGGGCAGGAGAGGGGAGACCTTTTGCTGCGCGACGGCCAAATTGAGCGAATGGGGCCGTCGCTGGAGCCGGATGGGATCATGGATATGGTCATCGACGGCGAGGGCTTGACGGCCATGCCGGGCCTGGTCGATTTGCATGTCCACCTGCGGGATTTTGAGCAATCCTATAAGGATACCGTGGAATGCGGTGCGCGCGCAGCGGCGGCAGGCGGGGTAACCTCGCTGGCCGCCATGGCCAACACTCGGCCGGCTGTCGACAGCCCGGAGCGGATTGCCGCCTTGCTGGACAAAGCGAAAAACGCGCCGGTACGGATTTACCCGGTTGGCGCGGTAACCTCCGGTCTCGGAGGCAGGGAGCTGACCGACTTTGCCGCCCTCAAGGCAGCCGGCGCCGCCGCCTTGTCGGACGACGGGGTGCCGGTGGAAAACAGTGCCTTGCTGCGCGCAGCGTTGGAGCGAGCGCATGAGGTAGGGCTTCCCCTTCTTGCCCATTGCGAGGACAGAGCTTTGACGGGAAAGGGGCTGATTCACGAGGGAGAGGTGTCCCGCAAATTGGGGGTGCCGGGCGTTCCCGCCGCGTCGGAGGAAATTTCTACCGCACGGGAAATTACTCTTTCGGCCGCCACCGGCGCACCGGTGCATATTTGCCACGTCAGCACGGCGGCGAGCGTCGAGATGATTCGTGTGGCCAAGGCCCATGGCGTGAGGGTTACCTGCGAGAGCGCGCCCCACTATTTTACCCTGACCCACGAGACGCTCTTGGCGCGTGACGCGAATTTTCGAATGAGTCCTCCTTTGCGCACTGAGACCGACCGGCAGGCGATTATTGAGGGATTGTGCGACGGAACCATCGACGCGATTGCCACCGATCATGCCCCCCACTCGCCGGAGGAAAAGGCGGATTTTACTACTGCGCCCAACGGAATTTTAGGGCTGGAAACCTCCCTTTCCCTGGCCTTGACCATGCTGTATCATACCGGGCGGCTGGATTTGCCCGCGTTGACGCGGCTGATGAGCGCCGCTCCCGCCCGTATTCTGGGTGTGCCCGGCGGCTGCCTTTGCGAAGGCGCGCCGGCCGACTTGATTTTAGTGGACCGGAATCGCACATGGACTCCCCAGCCTGCTGGGCTGCACAGCAAGGCGAAAAACTGCCCTTACTTTGGCAACGAGTTGACCGGCCGGGTGATCATGACCTTCTGCCGGGGAGAGAGAGTATATACTCTGCCGCAATCCTAAATTGCAGCCGGGTGTTTTCAAAATAATCGTTTGGCCTGACCCGCGCTGCCGCCCCGTGGACAGGCTTTGCTCCATTCCGATCTCTGCGCGCGGCAGGAAGGAGAACAAGTATGTCATTGGATCGACTGATTCGCGCTATTGAAGTGAAAAATAATCCCACCGTTGCCGGCCTGGATCCTGAGTTTATCCGGCAGGAGGCGTACGAGCGCTTCGGCCAAACGTTGGAAGGTGCGGCGGCGGCCATTCGCCGGTTTAACCGCGGGTTGATCGACGCGCTGTACGACATCGTCCCCGCCATCAAACCCCAGTGCGCCTATTATGAAATGTTCGGTTGGCCGGGTATGCGTGTGTTAGCGGATACGATTGACTACGCCCGGCAAAAGGGGCTGTTTGTCATCACCGACGGCAAGCGCAACGATATTGGCAGCACCGTAGAGGCTTATGCCGCTGCCCATCTCGGCACGGTGGAGGTGGAGCAGGCGGTACATTCTCCCTTTGGCGGGGATGCGCTGACCGTCAACGGCTATCTTGGCAGCGACGGGATTGCGCCCTTGCTGGAAATTTGTAAAAAAGAGGATAAGGGCATTTTTGTGCTGGTCAAAACCTCCAATCCTTCTTCCGGCGAGCTACAGGACCGGCTCATCGACGGCCGGCCAGTGTATGAAATCGTGGGCGACATGGTCGAGGGCTGGGGAGAAAACCAGCGGGGCGATTTTGGTTATTCCAGCGTCGGCGCTGTGGTCGGCGCAACCTATCCCGAACAGTTGAGCCAGTTGCGCCAAAAGCTTCCCCATACCTTTTTCCTCGTGCCGGGCTACGGCGCGCAGGGGGGCGGGGCGAAGGATGTGGCCGGGGCCTTCGATTCGTCCGGCCGGGGAGCCATCATCAATTCCTCCCGCGCGATTCTATGCGCCTACCGTCGGGAGGGCTGCGCCGAGGCCGATTATGCCGCGGCCGCGCGCCGCGAGGCCAAACGTATGCGCGATGAAATCAACGGTGTGCTGGGCAAATTGGACTCTCAGCGTGGCTGACCGCCCTTTCGGGCGGTAGCTTGCAGTTTGACAGCGGCGGTTTTTCCGTCTGCGCAGCACAGGGCCGTCCCGGCCCGGAAAGGCAGGATGCAGCATGATTCAGGAAGTTTGCCGCGTGGTGGAGAATCGTTCCATTGCCGACGGCTTTTACAGCATGATGTTAGATGCGCCCCAAGCGGCGGCAGAGGCGCTGCCCGGACAGTTTGTCCATATCACCTGCGAGGGAAGCCAGCTCTGTCGGCCGATTTCGATTTGCGAGGCCAGCGTGGACAAGGGAACTCTTCGCCTGGTATACCAGGTGCGGGGAACCGGCACGGCCTGGATGTCCGGGCGCGACGTGGGGGAGTCTCTGCGAATTCTCGCCCCGCTAGGTCGGGGGTTTACCCCGCCCGACGGCATTCGGTATCCTGTGTTGGTGGGGGGCGGCCTTGGGGTTCCGCCCTTGCTGGAGCTGGCGAAGGGGCTGGAGCGGCCGGCCGCTCTGCTGGGATTTCGCAATGCCGGCGCGGCCATCCTCACGCAGGATTTTGAAGGTGTTGGCGCCAAGGTGAACATAGCGACCGACGACGGCTCGCTCGGTCGGCAGGGGCTGGTGACCGAGCTGCTTCGTGAGCGGATTGAGGCGGGCCAATGCGATTATATTGCCACCTGCGGTCCTCTTCCCATGCTGGCGGGGGTATCCGCTCTGGCGCAGGAATCAGGAATTCCCTGCCAGATTTCTCTGGAAGAACGCATGGGCTGCGGGATGGGGGCTTGTCTGGTGTGCGTGTGTAAGGTGAAAAAGTCCGACGGCGAGGGCTATGCCCGAGTGTGCGCCGACGGCCCGGTGTTTTGGGCGCAGGAGGTGGTGTTGTAATGGCCAACATGAATGTCAATATTGCGGGAACGGTTTTGAGCAATCCCCTCATTGCCGCGTCGGGAACCTTTGGTTTTGGTAGGGAATACGCCGAGCTGTATCCATTGTCGAAGCTGGGAGGCATCTCCTGCAAGGGCACCACGCTGCGCGAGCGTTTGGGGAATCCGCCGCCCCGCATTGCTGAGACTCCGTCGGGGATGCTCAATTCGGTGGGGCTGCAAAATCCCGGAATCGAGCATTTTGTCCGAAAGGATTTGCCGTGGATGCGCCGACAGGGGACGGCGATTATCGCCAATATCGCCGGTGCGACGGTGGAGGATTACTGCGAAGCGGTGTCGTGGCTTTTTGACGAGCCGGTCGACGCAGTGGAACTCAATATTTCCTGCCCGAATGTCAAAAAGGGAGGGGCTGCCTTTGGCTCCAGCGCGGCCAGCGCTGCGGGCATCACCCGGGAGGTGCGCGCCCGCTGCCGGCATCCGCTGTGGGTGAAACTTTCGCCCAATGTGGCGGATATCGCTTCCATCGCGCAGGCGGTGGAAGCCGAGGGTGCCGATGCGGTTTGCCTGATTAACACCCTCACTGGGATGCGCATTGATATCAACACCCGTCGTCCGATTCTGCGCAACAACACCGGCGGTATGTCCGGCCCCGCGGTGTTTCCCATTGCCGTGCGTATGGTTTGGGAAACGGCCCGCCGGGTGCGGATCCCGGTCATTGGCATGGGCGGAATTTCCACTTGGCAGGACGCGGTGGAAATGATGCTGGCCGGGGCGTCGGCTTTTCAGGTCGGCACGGCGATTTTGAGCGATCCTTATGCGCCGCTGCGCATTTTGGAGGGGCTGGAGCACTATTTGGACGAGCATGGC
>CABQCM010000088.1 GCA_902462665.1 uncultured Oscillospiraceae bacterium
CTGCGTTCTGTCCAGTACCCAGAGCAGAGAGCCGCGTTTTTCCTGCCCGCGCATGGTTTCAAACAACTCCAGATTGTGCCGGGCAGTCAGATCAAGGCGCATGAACTGCGCGTCGGTATAAACATTGACCTTGGTGATGTTATCCAATCCGGTCTTTTCGGTTTCAAACAAGTACCGCAGCGCGCCACCCAGCGAGCACAAAGCGATCGAGCCTTCCTCCAGCCCCAGCTTTTCCAGCGTTTTGGCGCGAAAATGCTCCAGCGCCAGCCGCCGCGCTTCCTGCTGATCAAACAGCGCGTCCTCCTTGACTGCGGCAAGACACCCCAGCCGCTTGTTCAAAAAGCTCTGTATTCCTTTGTTTGCACCAGCCTCAGTATTCAGCAGCGCTTCGCGTGGATGGAACCGCCCCAGCTCGTTGCACACGCGCTGCTCGATATCCTCCCCGGCAATCTCGGTTAGATGCAGCTCCCCAGTAGAGGCATCTACAAAGCAAAGCCCTATCGTGCCGCCACTGGCGGTAATCACGACCAGATAATTGTTGCGAGTTTCATCGAGCATGCTCGAATCCGTCACGGTACCCGGCGTGATGACCCGCACCACCTCCCGCTTGACTAACCCTTTGGTGGTAGCAGGGTCCTCCATCTGCTCGCAGATGGCGACCTTATATCCTTTGGCCACCAGACGGGCGATGTACCCGTCGCAGCTATGATACGGCACGCCGCACATGGGCGCGCGCTCTTCCTGACCGCAGTCGCGGCCGGTCAAAACCAGCTCAAGCTCCTTCGAGGCGGTCTTTGCGTCCTCGAAAAACATTTCATAAAAATCGCCCAATCGAAAAAACAGCAGCGTATCGGGATACTGCTCCTTCATTTGGCAGTATTGCTGCATCATCGGGGAGAGCGGCGCCATGGTTCAACATCCTTTCCGTCCGACGGTTTCGCGCCGGCTTCGATCATTGCATTTCTTTAATGGCAGCCGCCGCAGGAGGAGCAGCTTCCGGTGCACTCGCTCGGCTCGCAGGTAGCGGGGTCCTCCCCGTTAACGCACAAGCCCAGAATGGAATTGACCCTGGCAAGCAGCTTGTCCATTTCCTCCTTGGCCGCGTTGTATGCCGCCATGTTGGGATTCTGCATAATTTCCGCATACATTTGCTGCAGCTTGGCGTTGAGCTCGTCGATTTTGCTCTCGCTTTTTTCCTCTGCCGGCTTACTCAGCTCGTTGCTCAAAGACATCCGAAGCAGGTTAAATTCACCGATTTGCCCTTGCAGCCCCTCGTCCTCATCGTTGGCCTGGCGAGCCATTTGATAGCGGATGTAGGTTTCGTCCTCCTGAATAGCAGCGCCGAGCTGACGGGTACATTCCATTACGTTCATCATCGTTTCCTCCAAAATAAAATTCTTATGATATTATCTGCTCACCGAGCAGGGTCATACGCCGGTTTCCAGTAATGGTGATATCGCAATAACTCCCCAGCAGGCTGGGCTCGCCAGGAAATTCCACCACAGTATTCTGGCTGGTGCGGCCGACTACGATCCCCGGCTCGCGTCCTTCCTCCTCGCAAAGCACACGGAATTTCATTCCATGCAGTGCCGCGTTGTTTTGGAGCACAATCTTTTCCTGCGCCGCGAGCAGCTCGGCAAACCAGACATCCTTTTCTTCCTTGCTGATTGGATCGGGCATCGACGCGGCCGGCGTTCCCTCCCGCGGGGAAAACAGGAAGGTGAACAACGCGGTATAGCCCACCTCTTTGACTAACGATAACGTATCCTCAAAGTCCTCTCTCGTCTCGCCCGGGAACCCGACGATAATATCGCTCGTCAGACTCAAGTCGGGCATACGCTCCCTCGCCTGCTCGACTAAGGACAGGTATTGCGCGCGGGTGTATTTACGGTTCATCGCCCGCAGCACACGGTCGGACCCCGACTGCACCGGAAGGTGAAGATGCCGCGCCACCTTCTCGCAGTCGCGCATAGCGTCGAGCAGTTCGGGGGTGCAGTCCTTGGGATGCGAGGTCATAAACCGCAATCGGAAATCCCCCGGCAGATCGTTGAGCATACGCAACAGACGGGCAAAATCAATGGATTCTTCCAGACCCTTGCCATAGGAATTCACATTCTGGCCCAGCAACGTAATCTCCCGGCAGCCCGACGCAATCAACTCGCGCGCTTCCTGCAAAATCGCGCCGCTCTCGCGGCTGCGCTCCCGTCCGCGAACATAGGGAACGATACAATAGGTACAAAAATTATCGCAGCCGTACATGATCGGAAGCCAGCCTTTCATCGCGCTGTCCCGGTGTACGGGAATGCCTTCGGCAATGCGCCCCTTTTCATCGGGAAGCTCAAACACCCGCTTCTGCCCGCTGTACAAACGGAATAAAAACTCAGGCAGGCGATAGATGACGTGCGTGCCAAACACAAGATTCACAAAGGGAAAGGTTTTTCGGATGTAATTCGCTACCTGCTCCTGCTGTACCATGCAGCCGCACAGGCCCACAATGGCCCCTGGCTTGCGCCGCTTGTAATGCTTGAGGGCGCCCACATTGCCGATGACCCGGTCCTCCGCGTGGCCGCGCACGGCGCAGGTATTGTAGAGTACCAGTTCGGCCTCGTCCACCTCGTCGGTAAACCCAAAGCCCATTTCCCGCAGCATACCCTTGATGCGCTCGCCGTCGCTGACATTTTGCTGACAGCCATAAACCCGCACACAAGCCAGCGGCTGCTCGACGTAGCGCCGTTCCACCAGCTCCCTGACCCGCGCCTGGTATTCCCGCTGAGCCTCCATCTCCTGCGCGGAGACCTGTCTGCTTTCCTCCAACCGTTCGCTCAAGGCTGTTCCTCCAAATCTAACGTGATAACAATAGATAGCGCTATTAAGGCAATTATATTGAAATATTATACCTCATTTTGTTAGTCGGTTCAACCTTTTTCCAGATAAATTTCAAAGAATTGCGAAGTTGATTTTTCCTAAAAAAACGCATTGGAAATTTGCAAACCGAGTATATCTAATCCCAAAAGTTTATTTACAAATAAAGTATAATGTGATATAATTTATAAAAAAACAAAATAACAAAGGAAGTGGAAGCATGTTTCTGCCCAAACGAACCCTTTCGTTATTGGCGGTTTTGCTCTGTCTTTCGCTCTTTTTCATGAGCGCCGCAGCGTCTGAGACTCCCCGGTTTACGCCGGGCGACCTGAATCAGGACGGGCAGGCAACGGCGGCCGATGCCCTGTTGATTTTACAGCAAAGCGTCGGGCTGCGCGAAAGCCCTCTGCTCGAGCCGCTCGCAGACTTTCTCGCCGATATGAACGGCGACGGCAGCATTGACGCTTCCGACGCGCTGCTCGTGCTGCAAGCGTCGGTTGATCTGACCACTGCCGCCTTCACTGAGATTGCTTTTTCCAGCGAAACTCTCTCCCTTACCGCAGGCGTGAATGTCGACACGCGTATGCCCGAGTACACAGTATCTTTTGAAGCCTGGAAACAGAGGGTGAACTCTCTGCAAAAAGCCTGCCTGCTAACCGAGGAACAGGCGGCCGATTTGCTCGCACGGTACGACGGGGCGTTTTTCAAAGAACACGCGCTCATTTTGGGCATCGATTCCATTCCATCCACCGCATCGGTGACGGCCAGTCAGGCGCTTTGCTCCGAGCAGCGGTTTTTTGTCGTTCTGAACGACGACTCGGCTCCTCAGGGGGAAGCATGCCCGCATCTGATTCTGATCACCCTCTCCCAACAGGATCTGCGAAACACCGGGTACTTTTCCAAGCTGGACAAAGCGAGCGTTTTGTTTGACCGCACCGGCACCATTCCCCAGCCGGACGGTTCGGTGAGCAATGCTTTTTACGGCCCCAGCGATGCCTTTGATTACGCCGCTTTGTACGAAATCGACAGCCGCGAGGAACTGCTGGCCTATGCCGGGCACGCCCGCTCCATGATAGGAGATGAGAAGCAAAAGGATTTCGATTTGTTTCAGGAATATCAACACATGCTTCTCCCCCGCAGTAGTGAGCGATATTTTAAAGAGTACCGCACTCTGATTTTTGAGAAGCACGAGTACACTCGTTCCTCCACCCGCTACGAATACCGGGGGATGGAGGATAACGGCGACGGCACACAAACCTTGCTTTTGGAGAAAATCGACTACGCTCCGCTGCCCGTACCGGACAATCAGGAGGATGTGCTTTTTGACAGTTTTCTGACCATGCGCATGACCCTGATCGACCTTCCAGCCGATCCAAACGCCGCCCCCATCACCCGGGTACGCGGCGCTGACGGAATCATCCTCTGGGAAAAGCCAGCCGAATAACGTTTGATAAAAACAGCCCTGCCGGTAAGGTACTTCCGGCAGGGCTGTTTGGTATGACATTCACTTTAAACCGTTTCCTTAGCTTGCCCCTGAGTCAGAGCGCCCGCCACCTGATTGAGCTCCCCCGCTCCCACGGTGAGAATGAGATCCCCCTCCCGGGCGATGGAGCGTAGATATTCGGTAATCGCGTCAAGGCTGGGCAAACGAACCGCGCCCGGAATACGCTGGGCCAAATCGTCGGAGGAAATACCTACGGTATTCTTCTCTCGCGCGGCATAGATGTCCGCCAGCACGGTGAGATCGGGCCGGGAAAGCTCCCGCACAAAGTCCTCAAAAAAGGCTTTTGTCCGCGTATAAGTGTGTGGCTGAAAGGCACAAATCAGACGGCCGCCAGCTGTTTTCATCTGCTGCGCCGCATCGAACAGCGCGTGCAGTTCGCTGGGATGATGGGCGTAGTCGTCGACAACAATCGCACCGTTACACTGGCCGCGATATTCAAACCGGCGTTCGGTTCCAGTATAAGCCGCAAGCCCCCGCTCGATGCTCTCGCCGGACAGCCCCAGTACCACTGCCGCCGCCGCCGCGGCCAGGGCGTTGCGAATGTTGTGTTCTCCCGGCACAAGCAGCTTTACTCGTGTTAAAAGGCTGCCGTCCACCGTGATATCAAAGGCCGGAAGTCCCTTTTCGGTCACAATCCTCTGCGCGCGTACCCGGGCGTTCTCCCCAAGGCCAAAGGTCATAGAGGAGCGTTCCAATCCTTCCATACAGCGCAGGGTGTTGGCATCGTCAGCATTGAACACCACCACGCCGCCCCGCTCGGGCGTGCGCTCGGCAAAGGCGCGGAAGGAACGCGAAATATCGTCGAGATCTTTGAAAAAGTCCAGATGATCGGCCTCAACATTCAGCACCACCGCGATGGTAGGGCAAAAACTCAAAAACGAATTGCAGTATTCGCAGGCCTCTAAAATAATGGTGTCCCCTTTTCCCACTCGATGGGCGCTGTGGATTAAGGGCAGAACCCCGCCAATCATTAGCGACGGATCGCTCCCGGCGGCAAGGGCGATGCTCGAAAGCATCGAAGTGGTGGTGGTTTTCCCGTGCGTGCCCGCAACGCAGACCGCGTTGCGGTAGCCGCGCATGATGGCGCCGAAGGCCTGCGCCCTCTCAAACACCGGGATTCCACGGGAACGTGCGGCAATAATCTCGGGGTTGTCGTCGTGCACGGCGGCGGTACGCACAATAAAATCCGCCTGACCGATATTTTCCCCCGCATGGCCGATGGCGATGGAAATCCCCATCGCAGTCATCTCGTTGACCGCGTCGCTCTTACGCGTGTCCGAGCCGGTCACAATCAGCCCGCGCTCGAGCAAAATTTCAGCGAGCGAATACATGGAAATACCACCGATGCCCACCAGATGAGCGCGCGCACCGGGATGGATGCATTGATCGATTGTCATTGGATTTCTATCCTTTCACAATAAGGCTTCACGGCGCTTGACCCCTTTTTTCGAGACCCGTGCGTCCATTTCAGACGCCGAGCAGGGCATACACCGCCGTCGAGCTGGCGCAGAACACGCCGGTCAGTATCCCAAGAGCAAGGCGAACCGGCCTGTGCCACGCACGTGGCCTAGCCTGCCAATCTTCCAGCGTAAGACCGATGGCGGTCAATCCCACAAAGACGGTAGCCACAGCATAACGGATGTTTTGGGTACAGGTGTGGGGATACTGCATACAGAACACAACATAGGAGCCAAGCACAGTCAGATACACCAGGCCAAAAAACACCCGAAGCTGCCAGTGGAGCGCACGTTTGCGACAAAAGGCCCAAACCATGGCAAAGAGGGAAAAGGCTACCAGCGCCGCGTTGGTATAAAAGAGAATTACCGAAAGCGTATTGCCGAGCGTATCCGGCTGGAAGAGGAAAAACTCGCCGAACACGGAGGTTTTCAAAAGCCCCAGCAGGACGTTATATTCGTGATAATCTACCAAGGAACGCTGACCAAACGCGACAAAGACGCGTTCCAGCTGATGGGGCGACCAGTCAAACAATCGCTGCCACACCGTATGATCCCCGATGTACTGTGCGTCCTTAAGCGACAGCATGGGCACATAGCTCAGCGGCATGTCATACTGGATGAAATTATAGACCTGCCACCAGAGTCCCAACGGAATGCAGACTGCTCCAAAC
>CABQCM010000089.1 GCA_902462665.1 uncultured Oscillospiraceae bacterium
TCAGGCAGGGCTTTCTGGAAAGAAGGAACGCTTGGTTATGCTCGATCAATACGATGTTATCGTAGCCGGCAGTGGGGTCGCCGGATTGTATACAGCCCTCAATTTAAGCAAGGAGCTGCGGGTGCTGGTGCTGTGCAAGCAGGAGATGCTGCTGACCAACACGGCCTTGGCCCAAGGCGGCGTGGCGGCCGTGCTCGATTTGGCGAACGATAGCTACGATCTCCATTTTGAGGATACTATGATTGCCGGCGGGCAAAAGAACGATCCCCTTGCCGTGCGCACTCTGGTGGAAGAAGGGCCGGGCGATGTACGGCGCATTCTCGAAATGGGGGTTGAGTTTGACAAAGGCCCCGACGGGCGTTTGAGCTCCACTCTTGAGGGGGGGCACAGCCGCAACCGTATCGTCCATCACCGGGATTCGACCGGGCGTGCCATTGCCGAGTGCCTCAGCCGCCAGGTGCTGGCTCGGGAGAACATTGATGTGGCCGAGTATGCCACCCTGTTTCGTTTGGAGCGGGTGAGCGGCGGCTTTTTAGTGCACATTCTCATTGACGGAAAAGCGATTACTTTGGCCTCCTCTTTTGTGGTGCTCGCCACGGGCGGGATCGGCCGAATTTACAAGTACACCACCAATTCCAAAATTGCCACCGGGGACGGTATCCGGCTGGCCTATGAGTTGGGCTGCCGGATCGAGCATCTCGATTATGTGCAGTTTCATCCCACCGCCTTTGCGGCCGCGCCCGCGCGGGAACGATTCCTCATCAGCGAGGCAGTGCGCGGGGAGGGGGCCTATCTGCTCAACTGCAACCGGGAACGCTTTATGGACCGTTATGACCCGCGGCTGGAGCTTGCCCCCCGCGACGTGGTTTCCAAATCCATTATTTTAGAGAGCCGCCGATGCGGCAGCGAGCAGTTTTACCTCGATATCACCCGCAAGCCAGCCGCTTTCTTGAAAGACCGCTTCCCAATGATTTATACCCGCTGTCTGGAGGAAGGGGTCGATATTACCAAAGACTGCATTCCCGTCTATCCCTGCCAGCACTATCTCATGGGCGGAATTGGCGTGGATCTCAACGCTCGCACCGACCTCGACCGGTTGTATGCGGTAGGGGAATGCTCCCATACTGGGGTGCATGGAGCCAACCGATTGGCGTCCAATTCGTTGCTTGAGGCATTGGTATTCGGCCGCCGGGCTGCGCAGGATATCATGGGGCGTACTTCTTCCTTCGGTCGCTGCCCGGCCGTACCGAAACAATCGGTCGATGTTTCCGGCGCGCCGTTGCCCCATGGTCTGGCCGATCGAATTCACGACATTATGCAGCAGGCATATTTTGTTTTACCCGACTACGACGCAGCGCGCCGGGGCCTCTCCCAGGTAACCGGGATTCGAGAGCGTTTGCTGACCGGCGGCTTTGCCGTCACACAAACCTATTGCGAGCGGCTGAGCATTGCCACCGCCGCCGCCATCATTCTCAGGGAGTTGGTGAAAAAATGATGCAATTGCCTACAATATTGGTGGATGAGGTCATCCGCATCGCTTTGAAAGAGGATATCAATTACCTCGATACCGCCACGGATTATATGATTGATGAGCAGCAGATATCCACCGCTCAGTTTTTGGCCAAGGCCGACGGTGTGCTCTGCGGTATGGACATTGCCTTGCGGGTGTTTGAGCTGCTGGGGGATTTTGAAATCGAACGCCTGAAACGCGACGGCGACCGAATTGCCAAAGGCGAAATTCTCGGTCGCATCACCGGCAATACCCGGCTGCTGCTCCATGGCGAGCGCACGGCGCTGAACCTCGTGCAGCATCTCTCAGGCATTGCGACTGAGACGGCGCGTTGCGTTGCGCTGGTAGAGGGTACCAAAGCTTCGATCGCGGATACGCGAAAGACTCTGCCTGGTCTGCGGGCGCTGCAAAAATACGCCGTGACCTGCGGTGGGGGGAAAAACCATCGGTTTAACCTTTCCGACGCGGCCATGCTCAAGGACAACCACATTGATGCCGCCGGCGGCATCCTTCCTGCGGTCGAGACACTGCGCCGCTATTTGGGGCACACGGTCAAAATTGAGGTCGAGACCCGCAATCTTGCCGAGGTGGGGGAGGCGATCAAAGCCGGAGCGGATATCATCATGCTCGATAACATGAAGCTCGATGAAATGCGTCAGGCGGTCGAGCTGGTGGACGGGCGAGCCCTGACCGAGGCGTCGGGCGGTATTACCAGCGAAACGCTTGGCCCGGTCGCCCAAACCGGAGTGGACATTATCTCGATCGGCGCACTGACCCATTCGGTCAAGGCGTTCGATATTTCGTTAAAAATTATAAAGTAGGAGGGCGCTTGCAGTGAAAGTCCCATTTTCTCCCCCCGACATTGGGGAAGCCGAAATTGCCGAGGTCGTAGATACCCTGCGTTCCGGCTGGATTACCACCGGGAAGAAAACCAAGCGATTTGAGAGGGAGTTGGCCGAGTTTTGCCATACCGGCCGAGTAGCCTGTTTAAGTTCTCAAACAGCGGCAGCCGAGATGACGCTGCGGTTGCTTGGCGTCGGGCCGGGTGACGAAGTGATTACGACTGCCTATACCTATACCGCTACTGCCAGCGTCGTCTGTCATGTGGGGGCCACGCCGGTGATTGTCGATGTGGCAAAAGATTGCTATGAAATGGATTATGACGCTATGGAGCGGGCGATCACTGAGCGCACCAAGGTGATTATCCCGGTAGACCTGGGAGGAATCCTGTGCGATTACCAGCGGATTTTTGAAATCGTGGAGCGCAAAAAGGCGATGTTCCATCCCTCCAACGACCTGCAAAAGGCCATAGGCCGCATTATCGTTATGGCGGACGGAGCACATTCCCTGGGCGGGGTACGGGATGGAAAAATCAGCGGCCAGACGGGTGACTTTACCTGTTTTTCCTTCCACGCCATCAAGAATTTGACTACCGCCGAGGGGGGAGCGGTTACCTGGCGGCAGATTCCCGGGGTGGACGATGAGGAGCTGTACCGGCAGTATATGCTGCTTTCGCTGCACGGGCAGAGCAAGGACGCGCTGAAAAAGAGCCGCCCGGGGGACTGGGAATACGATATTATAGAGCCGTATTACAAATGCAATATGACCGATATCCAGGCATCCTTAGGGCTTGCGCAATTACAGCGTTATGAGGAGATTCTTGAGCGCCGCCATGAAATCATCCGGCGGTATAACCAAAAGCTGGAGGGGCATGGTCTGCGGCTTCCCCGGCACACGGGGGAGAATTTCCGTTCCAGCGGCCACCTTTATATTGTGCGCATTGAGGGCGCGTCCGAGCAGGAACGTAACGAGGTCATTGTCCGTATGGGCGAGCGGGAGATTGCCTGCAACGTGCATTACAAGCCCTTGCCTATGCTCACGGCCTATCGCAAACGTGGATTTGATATTAAGGATTATCCCAATGCGTATGATTTGTATCACAACGCCGTCAGTCTGCCGCTGCATACTTGCCTGACCGATGAGCAGATTGATTTTGTGGCCGATAATCTGATCGATATTTTGGGGAAATAAATACGTGGTTTCAAAAAGAGCCGGATGGAAAGAAATTTCCATCCGGCTCTTTTTGTATCATGGAATTGAATGTCGGAGTATGTCTTTGGCAGTAGGAAAAAATCGAATCAAAGGCTGCCGTGAAACTTATCTTTTAAAATAGTTTTAGAACAAAACGTTCAAAAAATCAATGGAACAATTTGTTCGTGATATACTTTATAAGGAAGTGGCGAATAAATTTATGGTTCTCAAAATAGAAGGGAGAATTGATTGCAATGAGAGAGCAAAAGGAAACAGAAATAGAACAATTCCTGGAAAACATTATATCTCTTAGAAAACACTATGGTCTATCCAAAAAGAGGATGGCGCAGATTTTGGGAATCGGGATGGGAAGCTACAATAAAATAGAACAAGGGATATTCCCAAAACGTCTTACCACCGATGTTATTTTTAACATAACCAAGCATTTCAAAATCCCGCCGGCTGCTCTGTTTCGAAAACTACCGTAAAAGAACCTCCTGCAATTCGTACGACGAAACTAGTTGAGATGCAGGGAAATTTAATATTGCCTGTCAAGAGAGCATTTGTCAAGGGGGATTTCACCCAAAAGATGAAATCCCCCAATAAACTGGAATTTGTGTTATAATTCTCTTTTGACCATCACCACGTCATTGCCTTTATAATCTATCTCAAAACCGTTTTTCAAAAAAAGCTTATAAGATGGATTGCCGATAGCTATATCATCATACAGTACGGATATTCCATTTTCTTTTGCCGCCTTACAAATCAGCTCGATTCCCGCTGTACCAAATCCGCGATTTCTGTATTCTGACAACACAATCACATCGCAAAAATGTTTTTTTCTTTTTTCGTCGTAGCGATAGGCAATTTCACCAACAAACGCTTTAGTATCAGTTTCGTACAAATAGCGATAATATCGTTGATATTCGGAAACTTCAAGCCACGCAGAAAACCACTTTTCCCATTCTTCCTTTGGAAAAGGTATCACACCTCCCCAGGCTGCATTGTAAGACATTGTTTGTTCATCTGACAACAGTTTTTCTCGAAACCATAAGTCACGCAATACCGGTTTGAATGTTCTAATCATTTGTTTTCTCCACAAATCCCGATTTATCGAATTGAGACGAGCAAAGTATAGCACCGATGCGGGCGATATTCAACCCTTGTTTTTGGACGCTGATAGTAGTGGCAAGCAATGCACCGGTATATACCCGGCGCAGCTTGTTGGGAGCCGAATGCCCCCAAACCCTCAATGCATCGGAGCAGCTCCGCCCAATGCACAAGCCGCCGTTGGCGTCTGCTGGCATATACTGGCAGGGAAGGACACTCCCGCCCCTGGAGGGCGCAAGGCTGCCGTCAGGCAGTACCACTATCGGCCCCTGGCCGGTGGTGCGTAAGTGCGCTCTTTGAGAGGGTCAATAAAGAGAACTGAGCGCCCAGGTCATCCCCCAGACGCCCCTGTTTCGCTTCCCTGCTACTGGTCGATCATCGCCCTCCAACCTGTGCCATTCTGCCACAAATGAACCGCAGTCAATGTATAGTAGTGGTCTGGTGAAACCACCCTTTATACATTACATCTCATAGGGTTCTTTTTATGCTGTCCGCATATATTGGGGCGGTTCTCAAGACAGCCTTATGTCCTGCTATGGCTTCCTTTCTGTCCCAGCTTTGTAGAGAACGGACTTTACGCGCACCGTCGCCGCAGAGCGTCCCGAAGGAACGTGCCGGCTCCCACCGCAAAGAGCAGGATGCTGATCCATTGGGAGGTAGACAGGCCGAACAGAAAGCCCCTTAACTCGTCAGCGCGCAGCCATTCCAGCGCGAATCGTCCGGCCGGATAACAGCACAGATATAAGGCGAGAAGTCGGCCGGGCAGACGGCCTCGGCGGAGCAGATAGGCCAACAGAAGAAACAGAAAAAGGTTATAGCCCGATTCCACAAGCTGTACTGGTAGACGGGGTACTCCATTTGCCTGGGGGACAAGAGCGTTGGTATAAGTAATTCCATGCTCCCATTCGATCCCATAGCAACAGCCGCCCAAAAAGCAGCCAATTCTGCCGAAACAGTGGAATAGCGCAATTGCGGGTGCGGCAATGTCGGCAAACGGCCCGATGGGGAGCTGTTTCCGACGCAGGTAGAGCGTACCGGCTACCAGCCCGCCAATCAGCCCGCCATAAAACACCCCGCCGCCGAACAGATAGAACAACCATTGAAGAAGGTGGCGGAACGACTCAATTCGACCGGGATCGCGAATCAACGTTATCATTACCGGCAGGTTGGTCAGCCCGTAAAGGAGGTGACTGCCCACTAGAATTCCAATGGCCGCAATCAGCAGGGTCACCAGCATATCGTTGGAATCCAGCCCCCGGCGTTTGGCGGCACGACAGGCAAACCACCCGGCGGTCAGCATACCGGCGATGGCCATGAGCGTGTAAGTACCAATTTCTTTTCCGAACAGGATAAAAGAGGGAAACATAGAAAAAACTCCAAAAAAATTTTGCATAAGAGAAACTCTTATGCAAAATTAAGTTATGTTATTTTTAGGACAGGGCGTAGCCCATGCTGGCAAGACCAGCCAAAGCGCAGACGCTGCAAATAATCACGACAACCGACAGCGCAAGGCTGACAATGCCCAGCACCATACCGGCGGTGGCCATGCCGGTTTTTCCCTCGGGCGCAGTCTTGCGGCCCTTTACGCCGAAGACGATACCAAGAATGGAAAGAATGGTGGTGAAATACTGCACGATCGGAATCCAAGCGCCTACAAGGCCGAGGATGCCGCACACCAGCGCGATAACCGGCAGATTGTTGTTAGCGGGAGCGGGCTGATAAGCCGGAACCGGCTGCGGGGCCGCAGGCTGCTGCACCTCGGGGGCCGGGGCCTGCTCGTTCTGCGGAGTCTGAGGCTCCAAGTTGGGATTGTTTTCTTCCATGATGAATCCTCCTC
>CABQCM010000090.1 GCA_902462665.1 uncultured Oscillospiraceae bacterium
ATAGGTACGGCTGATATCAGCTCGTTCCGCTAATTGCATTTGCGTCATCCCTGCGGCTTTCCGATAGAAGCTTATGTTTAGTCCCAGCTGTTTATATTTTTCCGCGTGTTTCAACTTCATTCACCTCTGTCCCATTTCCATCAACAATTGTTTTCTTTGGAGCTACTCCTTTATCATCACGATGCTCACTAAAAGCATTATACAAGGTATTCCGTGCCATTACCACAAGTAGAACTTGTAATTCAACGGGTATAGTTTTATTTGCAATAATATTAAAAAATAATAAAAAGCCTTGTGAATAATTTTCACTTTGCTTTGTTGTACCATAACAAAAGATATTCACTAGCGCTCAGGCCGCACGGCCCCCTCCACATACGACCAAAGAGCTTTTTTGGCCCTTTTGGAAACCACTTCCTTTCGTAGTGTAAATGTTTTTGAGGACGGTGTACACAAACTATTTGGAATGCATCTACACCAACAGTTTGTTTTTATGATTTTTTATTGACAGAAGTAGTAACTTGGGTGCAGAAACTACATGTTATTTCCGAAGTCTGTGTTTTCAATTTCTTCCTTACGAGGAATATGAAACTCGGCCATGTACCGCATTGGGAAACTTTTTGCGCTTTTCGACCGAAGGAAAGATGAAGCTGTGGAATGTGCTTAACGTCATGCGAGAGGGACTCGGCAACCCCGAACTCTACGATGCGCTGCTCGACAAAGGCTATGTCAATCCGCAATGGCTTTCCGACGATTGAATTCCATATGGTAATCCTTCAGAATATGGAAAACAGCACATTGTTTTCCAAAATTGATCTAGATTTTGTTTGCAAATCAACCTACTGCTTGGTATAATGGCCACATATTAAAGCCATATTTGGATCAGAGGCCCTTTCCTTGAGCCGGGACGGCTTCCATTTTTTCAGAAAGGACGATGTCTCCCATGAAAATTACCGAGTTTTTTCTCCCCTCCCGCCACGACGCGCTTCCCCTGTCGGTCATGCTGGCCGAGCCGGAAACGCCGGGCGTTGGCGTCTTTCAGATTTCCCACGGCATGTGCGAGCACAAGGAGCGGTATCTGCCGCTGATGGAATTTCTTTGCTCGAAGGGATACCTCTGTATCATCCACGACCATCGCGGCCACGGCCAGAGCGTTTACAGCGAGGAGGATTACGGCTATTTTTACGAAAAAGGGGCGGCCGGGCTGATTCAGGATTTGGCCCAAGTGACCCGTTACGCCCGCAAGCACGCTCCCGAACTGCCCTTGTTCCTGCTCGGCCATAGCATGGGTTCTCTCGTCGCGCGGGGCCTGCTCAAGCGTTACCCCTCTTTGGTGGACGGCCTAATTGTCTGCGGCTGCCCGAGCAACAACCCCGCTGCCCGCGTTGCGGCCGATTTGGTGGGCGTGCTGCAAAAACAGGCCGGCGCGCACCACCGCAGCGACAAAATCTATAAAATGGTCTTTGACCGCTTCGGTGCACGGTGGCCCGAGGAGGGCAAAAACTCCTGGGTCTGCTCCGATCCCGCCGTACAGAAGGCTTACGAGGAGGACCCCGCCTGCGGCTTTGTTTTTACCCTCAATGGCTTCGAGGGGCTGTTCCGTCTGATGAACATCGTCTACTCCGGCCGGGGCTGGACGGTGGAGAACCGCGAGCTGCCCATCTGGTTTATTTCGGGTGGGGACGACCCCTGCATGATTTCTCGCGCCAAGCTGATGGACGCGCTGTCGGTGCTTCAGCTCGCGGGATATGAGGACGTGACCTATCGCATTTACGACGGAATGCGCCACGAAATTCTCAACGAAACCGACAAACAGACGGTGTATGAGGATATCTACGGCCGGTTGGAGCGCTGGCGCAGCGTTCCCCGCCTGCCGCGCGAATAACGGGAAACCGCAAAGGATTTGTCTATGGAAAAATACATGGAAGTGGAGCGGAGCATCCACAAAAAATACCGAAAAGAGCTGTGGAACCGATTCATTGAAGGGGTCAAACAGTACGAGATGGTTCGCGCCGGCGACCGCATCGCGGTGTGCATCTCGGGCGGCAAGGATTCCATGCTGCTGGCCAAGCTCATGCAGGAACTCGAGCGTCACGGCGACGTGCCTATCGCGCTGGAATTTCTGGTCATGGATCCCGGCTACAGCCCGCAGAACCGGCAGCGCATTATCGACAATGCGGCGCTGCTACACATCCCCATCCGGATTTTTGACAGCGATATTTTCCGCGTGACCGAAAAGACCGAAAAATCCCCCTGCTATCTCTGCGCGCGCATGCGGCGGGGGCATTTATACAAATTCGCCCAGTCCCTCGGCTGCAACAAAATCGCCCTGGGGCATCACTTCAACGACGTGATTGAAACCACCCTCATGGGCATGCTTTACGG
Source organism: uncultured Oscillospiraceae bacterium (assembly GCA_902462665.1). Taxonomy (GTDB): domain Bacteria; phylum Bacillota; class Clostridia; order Oscillospirales; family Acutalibacteraceae; genus CABQCM01. The sequence goes on from CABQCM010000090.1 coordinate 2,383, forward strand.
CGGTCAGGTGCAGACCATGCTACCCAAGCTGCACAGCACCAACTTTGCGGGGATGGAGCTGATTCGTCCCCTTTACTGTGTGCGCGAGCGGGACATTCTGGCCTGGAAGCGGTACAACGGCCTGGAATTTCTGGGCTGCGCCTGCTCGGTGACCGAGCGGGATTCTCAGGGGGAAGACTCCACCCGGCAAAAGGTCAAACGGCTAATCGAGACGTTGCGGCGGGAGGACCCTCAGATTGAACGCAACATCTTCCGCAGCGTACAAGATGTCAACCTGGCCACCATCCTCGGCTACCATCGCGGGGAGGATACATACTGCTTCTTGGACGATTATGACCGTCCCGCCGGTGCAGGACCGCACGGCACGGCGGAGGACGAATCGGCTTCGTAAAAGTTAGATAAAGCGATTCGGGTATCATGCGTTTTACGCGAAAGCCTGGAAGCGCCGGGGTTGTTACGCTGTTTCGTCATGCGTTGTCTCCACCGCATCGTGCGTCTTCCCGACGTTCTCATGCTCTGCGCGAAACCTCTTTGCTCCAAAGGCCGCGCAGCTTTTGCAGCCGGCAAGGCGCCGGAAGACGAAAAGCTGATGCTTTTCCAGGAACAGCAACGCGGCCGGCGATGAAAGCTGCCCGTCTGCGGCGCACTGTACCCTGATCGCTTCGTCTATCCAATAGAAAAAATTTCGGAATCAGGGAGGGACTTCCCATGCGACTGAAAAACGACCACTGGATCGGCGCGGCCGACGAAACCTGGTCAAGCCCCGTCTTTACCGGCTCCTTCACAGCCGGTGCGCTTCAAACGGCGATAATAGAAATCTGCGGGCTGGGCTTTTTTGAGCTGTATGTCAACGGCGCGCGGGTGGGGGAGGACTACTTTGTCCCCGCCTTTTCCAACTATGCTCCCCGCGCGCGGGAAAGCTGGGTGTATCCCATCACGGACGACATGCGCTGCCGCACCTACGTCATGACCTACGAGCTCACCCCCTACCTGCGCGAGGGGGAAAACGAGCTGTGCGTCATGCTCGGGGACGGATGGTTCCGGCAGGAACAACGGCTGGTAGAAGGCAACTTTTCCTTTGGCTCCCCCCGCCTGACCTTTTGCTTGGAGTTGACTGCGCCCGACGGCTCCACCCGGCAGCTTGTCAGCGGCGACTGGCTGCGCTGCTCCCCTGGGTACATCACTCAGACCAATCTATATCTGGGGGAACGACAGGATTTACGGTTATTGCCCCGCGCCTTTGCCGAAGCCATGGCTCCCGCTTTGGGCGCAGACGTCACCCCCCCTGCGGAGGATACGCTCGACAAGACCTTCCCCGTGCGGCTGCTTCCCCCGCTCGAAACCGTTCTGGAAAAGCAGACATGCCCGACCGACCGGGTGGAGCGAACCCTCACTCCCCGGCTGGTGTCTGACGACGGCAAACGCCGCGTTTACGACAACGGGGAGAATATCACCGGGTTTGTTGTCGTGCGCACGCACGGCACCCCGGGGGAGGAAATTACCCTGCGCCACAGCGAGGAGCTAACGCCGCAGGGGGACGAGCTGGATTTTGACACTTCCGGCGGGGTAGGGCAGATTCAGGCGGCCTCTTATTTGTGCGACGGAGAATCCCGGCTCTGCCATCCCCATTTCTGCTGGCAAGCCTTCCGCTATTTTGAGATTATCGGGCCGGGCGAGCCGCATCACGTCGCGGTCGTGCATGCCGACGTGGCTGTGACCGCCGACTTCGTCTGCTCCAACGCCACCCTCAACTGGCTGTTTGACGCGTTTGTGCGTACCCAGCTTGCCAACATGCACTGCGGCGTTCCCTCCGACTGCCCCCACCGCGAACGGCTGGGCTACACCGGCGACGGTCAACTGGCCGCGCCCGCCGCTCTGCTGACGCTGGATTACGAACCCTTTCTGCGCAAATGGATGCAGGATATTGCCGACGGCCAGGGGGAAAACGGGCACGTGCAGCACACCGCGCCCTGCAACGGGGGCGGCGGCGGTCCCGGGGCCTGGGGCGGGGCGATTTATCTCGTGCCGCTGGAGTGCTATTTACACACCGGCAAGACCGATATCGCCAGGCAATATCTTCCCAACGTGCTGCGCTGGCTCGAGTACATGCATTCCCGCAGCGAAGGCGGCCTAGTGATGCGCGAGGAGCCGGGCGGCTGGTGCTTGGGCGACTGGTGCCTGCCACAGGGCTCAGCTCCCCTGCCCGAGCCCTTTGTGAATACTTATTATTATATCAAAGGCATTGACGCGGCCCTGCTTTTTGAGCGGATAACCGGCATGGCTATCCCGCAGCGGGATGTGCTGTGCGAGCGCCGCCGTTTGAGCCTTGGGGCCATGACCGATCACTACTTCGACCCCGATACCGGCAGCTTCTGCGGCGGGGCGGACGGGGCCGACGCTTTTGCCCTCGACCTCTCGCTTGGGGACGGCCGGCTACTGACAAATCTGGTTTCAAAATACGAGGCGCTGGGCGTTCTCGACACCGGCATCTGCGGCACCCCCGTGCTGCTGGGCGTTTTGTTCTCCCACGGATATGCCGAGCTGGCCGTACGTCTGATGACCTCGGCCAGCGGCCCCTCCTTTGAGGGCATGCGCCGGGCGGGGGCGACCACCCTGTGGGAATACTGGGAGGGAGAGAAATCCCATTCTCATCCCATGTTTGGAGCCTGCGTGCGGTATTTGCTGGAATACATTCTCGGCGTGCGGCAATCGGAAGGAACGGCGGGTTACGAATCCCCTGTCGTCCAGCCGGTCGATATTCCCGGCATCGACTGGGCGCACGGCAGCATCCTCACCCCGCACGGGCGAATCCGGGTGGCGTGGGAGCGCGATTCGGCCGGGAAAATCCAGGTGCGTTCCTGTGTGCAGTGCAAGGAATCCAATGGACAATAATACAAATCCATTTTATGATCAATGAGGTGAATTACAATGAAAACATCCGCCCCTCGCGCTAACCTTCCTCTGACGTGGTACAGCCCCGACCTGCGACGCAGGCTGTCGCTGTGCCTGTCCTACGTTGCGTCCATGCTCGACGCAGACCGGCAGGGCGAGCCTTTTTTCGGTGCAGACCGCGACGCCGATGGATTCGCAACCGCCCACCATGCGCTCGAAATCGGCATTCCCCATGTAACCGGCCGCGCCTTGGACATTATCTACGGCATCGAGCACACCATCGGCGAAACCATTGATCCCATTGTGGAGGACATCTATTCGTCCTATCTTTATTCCTGCTGCGATCTGGAGGATTTCCTTCCGGTCTACTTTGATCCGAAGCGGGAGGAGAAACCCTATGTGGAGTTCCACAATTTGCGCGAATGCCTGGAGGCGCTGGTCTGGCGCATCCGTGTGCGGGGGGACGAGCGCGCCGCGCGGGTGGCGTCCGGCATGATGGACACGCTGCTTGCCCTGACCAACCCGCAGACCCGCTCTCTTGACGCGGGGTCGCTCATCGGCCTTTCTCCCGAAAAGGCGGAAAAATTCGAGCGCATCGGTATTCCCCTGACCATGACTCAGGGCCGGCTGGTCGGCCCGCTGGTGCTGTATTATAACCAGACCGCCGATAAGCGCGCCCTCACGCTGGCCGGATGGTACGCCGAAGAAACTCTAAACCGCTGTTTTGAGGATACGGGGTTGCTGCGCGATGCGGCCCACAATCACGTGCATTCCATTACCTGCACCCTGTCGGGAATTCTGTCCTACGCCATGCTGACCGGTCGGGAGGATATGATACAAAAGGTGGAGCGTATTGTCACGGTAGGGTTGCGTGACGCGATGTCCACCTACGGTTACTGCAAAGAGCAGCTTTGGCTCGAAAGCGAACAGGGAGAATCCAATCAGGTAGGCGATCTCATTCAGATTTTTCTGATGCTGGCTTCGCGGGGGAGGCAGGCGCAGTGGTATCATCGCGTCGAATGCGCACTACGCGGCGGGATTTTCCCCGCCCAGGTCGTCGATGTGGATTTTATGGGGAATCACCCCGCGCCTACGACCGACGCCCAGCGCGATATGGCCGACCGGGCGGTGGGAGGCTTTGGCTTTCCCAATCCCACCTGCCTGATGTGTACCCCCTGCCAGCCGGTCAATA
>CABQCM010000091.1 GCA_902462665.1 uncultured Oscillospiraceae bacterium
TGTGCCGCTCCACCAGACCGATGGAGCGGCACATTTAGAATGGGAAGATAGAAGTAAGCCGATTAAAAGGAAGAAACCAGTTTTACCGAGTATTGTAAGATTTTGAGCGCATCCGAAGCGTCGATCAAATGATCGCGATTCACATCGCCTGCGGCAAAGGTGTTGCCGCTCAACTCGACCAGATGCACGGAATGCTGCAATGCTTTGAGCGCATCGGAGGCATCCACAGCTCCATCACAGTCGATATCCCCCATGTTTGTCGGGGCCTCATTGTCGTTCGTAAACACAGGCTGCCTGGAATCCGGCGAAGCAGGCGCATAGAGCTGATTGATCGGCACCACGTCCATATTATGAGGATTCAGTTGCCAATAAAGCTGACAAACCGGCTGCGAGGATGTGTTGCGATATTCCAGCCGAATGGAGTATTTTTCGCCCGGGGTCAGATACAAACCAGCCGAACTAGTGAATTCCTGTATCTGCCCGTTGCTCGACGTACTCAAAACAAGCTGATCGTTAATCCAAAGCTTACAATTCCCGTCGGTTCTCAAAAGGAATTGATATTCGGGCAGGCCACCGTAATAAATCTGAATTTCGCCCTCCCAGATGCTACCAGCGTAGTTCTCCAGCTCATCTGCCGAAAGATTCCAATCCGAATTGTCCGAATAGTTAACATCGGTATTCGAAATTTCTCGATGGCTTCCGTCTTCAAAATAACGAGTTTCCTTGAGCCCGGTACCCGTTCCCGGTTCCACTGGAATGACCGGCTCATACGGTTTGGAATACTCAGGAAGGATGGCCTCCTGCTTTACCGAGCGCTCCATGGCGGCTACCATATCGGCGGTAAACGTATAGGTTGCGCCCTCCTCCATGGAGAAACCGTCGATGGAAAAGCTCGCTCGCTCATCCGATGATGTGCCGTTTGGCTGCACCACAATGGTTTCGATTGAGATAGGATCGTTGCCAAAACGCTTGGTAACCGTGAACGATGCAGTATGATCCTTTTTGCTGTAATCCAGTCGGCCCCAGAAATCCGGATAATATACCGGGATGGAGAAAGTATCGCCCAGATCAGCCGGACCAACCGTCATGGTCTTATTGGGAAGATCCACTGCAAAACCGGTCAAAACATCACCGATAAACCAGGACACCGGCGCAGTCATATAGGTGCATATGTTGTTAGGCTGCCACAGAGACATACTCCAAGTATAGCCCTGATCCAGATAAATTTGCTGCGTGCTCTTGAGAACGGTCAGGCCGTCGTCCACATAGCCCGACTGAATGGCCAGCATACCCGTATAGCTGTCGAGATAAAAGGGCCAGGTACCGGAGCCATTGTCTTTGTTGATCTTGTTGACCGCATCGTATACCTTGGGCGCATAATAGCCCGGCGCATCCAATACCGAGGTCGAAATCTGAGTTTGAACCGAGGACGCGATGCGCTCAAAGGGCAGGATATCCTGCCAGCCGGTTAGGCGCGCCAAAAACTGGCCGGCCAACATACCGCTGAAAACATAATCCACCCGGCCTTCGTGCTTGCCCTTGCTGCCATACCCATAGGCATAGTACTTACCATTCCACAAATACTCGCTGTTCATCGAGTCGCGTCCCGCCGCAGCTAACTGTTCGCATTTGTTATAGAGCGCGGTGTCACCCAGCGCCTGAGCAAACACTTTGCCAGCTTCTAGGGTCGCAAGATAAGTGGAACCGGAATAGCTCATTACCTCAGGATGCTCTTTGTCATCGTAGGTGGTAGGCCCTTGCGGCAGTTGGAGGGTGACGCCGTTCACCGCTGATATTTGCTTAGTACTGAGCCAATCAATAATTCCCTTGACGGTTTCCTGATTATCCTGAATGATGGACTCATCCCCGGTATGGAGATACTCTTTGGCCATCTGAATCACCCAGGACATGCTGTTGTCGATCATCCAGCCGTTGCCGTTCATCGGAGATTCCTTCTCGCTGGTAATGTTCGGAAGGCCGACATAATAATTCCCGGTGAAATGCATGATCTGATTTCGGTCGCCTAAGGTGATGGCAAACAGCCGGTTTTCACTGTCATCCAATTGAGAGAACATCTTCTGATAAATCGCGTGAGAGGAAAGCCTCTGGTCGGATGTTCCGGTCAGGCCCATCATACCGCCCTCCATGGAGGAGAAGCAGCCTCCTTTATTGAGGATGCTGTTGGTATAAAGAACATAACCGCTGTTGATTTGCTTGAACTTCAGCCAAGGCTCCATGCTGCTGTCCAGAATGGGCTGTTGCCACTCGGCGATTTTTGCCCGGAACGAATCGCGGTTCTCAACCGCATACGAGGTCAAAGAGGAAATATCCGAAAAGAAGTTATGGTAATATTTGTTGTAATCGGCCGTACCGTAACTCTGACGATTGGTATTGGGCTTTTTCTCGGTTTCCTCGGCAAACCAGCTGACCAGGAAGCGAACCTTGGTCACGCCGCCGGCAGGAAGATCTACCGAAGCGGTTACCACACTGGCCGCGCCATCCCCGCCCTTTTGGCTGAGGGCGGCGGTTTGTTTTCCATCCGACAGCACTCCGTTATCGGAGAAATCAAACCAGGTCTCGTCCTCAAAGCTGTGCGGCAGATAGGATAGCAAAGTAGAAACTTTTGCTGTACCCGCAGCATTGCCATCCGCGTTATAGGCCGCGGTATCGGCCAACAGCAGAACGTCGGTATTGTAATTTTGGAAGGTATCCTTTTTGTGCCCCAGCGTTTCGGTATACTGATGCACTCCCTGATAACCGCTCAGCGAAATCGTCTCAGCCGTAGTGTCTGGTGTCTCAAGCATGCCCCAAGCCGGACCATTCACTGTAACGATATTGCTGGGAATCTCGTTGAGCGTTTCTGGCTCTTTGATGCCCCGGCCCAGAATATCCTCAAAAGAAAACGCCACCGAAGCATCGATCGCTTCCTGCGTGGTATTGGTCAGCGTCACCTCAAAGAAGGCGACAGGCAGAGAAGAATCCTTCACATTCTGTGCAGTCAGAGGGGAAAAGGCCGAAATCGACGCCGCTACTGGAGTTTGATTGACCGAGTCATACAGCTCCAGCTCCGCCGTGGGAAACAGACCCGTGTAGCGGGAATGCTCATATCCTATCATCCCATTTTGCAATGACAGATAATCATCCCGCTGCAGCCGTCTGGCTTCGCCCGATTTGCTGTCCCATAAAGCAAACAAAAATCCTTCTAGATTTCCTGGGAAATAATTATTTTCTGTGTTATTTAATTTGATATTCTTCAGCCGACCGTCGGCCGCGAAATCAAAGCATCCCGTGCCAATGCCGCCCAACGGTACGCCGCTGGACGCACCCAAATCCGTAATCGACATATCTGAATTAATTTTCACTGTGCTGACATCCAAAGCTTTTGCCCCCATTTCTCCACCGAAGAAAGGTATCCCTGTCACTGCCATCGTTCCACACAACAAGGCGGCGGCGATACGGGTGCGTTTTTTTGCCCCATGCCCCTTTTCTGTCGTGTTTTTTCTTTCCTCGAAAGGTTGTCGAGGTTTTAATATTGCCATGAGAAACTCCTTCCTTGTCAGTAAGTATTTCAAAATATTTGCACTCCGCCTCCAGTCAAATTTCCCGGCCGGAGACGGAGTTTTTCCAACCCTCCCCTGCCCGAACGCTTCGGACAAGGAAAACTTGGTATTATACTAAACATGGATAAACAATGATGGAGGGTCATTTCATAGCGGCCCCAGGCGACGACACTGACAGACAAGTCTGTCGAGGAGGAGAAGGCAATCGAACGCCCGGCAACCGATTTTATCCATGCTTCGTATCGATAATGTTATTTCGCAACAGGTAAAGTATCAATTAATTTTACGGAATACTGTAAGATATACAACGCGTCAGAAGCGTCCACCGTGCCGTTTTGATTCACATCAGCCGTGGTAAACCGATTCCCTTCCAGCGTGGTCAACCGAACGCTGTGCTGCAAGGCAATCAGCGCGTCGGAAGCGTCAATGCTCCCATCGCCGTTGATATCGCCATATTGTATCTCCAGCGCCTTTTCCGCCGCCTCCAGCTTAGCAAGGTTGGTGACCAGCTTACGCTGAACCTCACTCAATCTATTGTAAGCGTTACGAGCGTCTCTCACATCCGCTCTATTGTCCTGCGTAATCGTCTCGGGCAGCGCGTTGATTTTGGCTATGACCGCATCGGCGGCAGCCTGATCTTTACAGGCGACCAAAGCTTTTTCGGCCTCATCCAGCACCGAGAGGTTGGTCACCAGATCTTTGGATTCGGAATCCAAATTTTTATACGCATTGCGGGCCTCAACAATCGCCGTTTCATCGTCTAGCGTGATGACGGCAGGCAGAGCGTTAATTTTGGCGATTACCACATCCGCTGCTTCCTGATGCAGTCGGGTGATGGCAGCCTCAGCGGCCGTCAAACGGTCGTAATTGGTGATCTGGGCGCGCTGTTCTTCGCTCAGGCGATTGTAATCGATGCGCGCGCTGGAAACCCTTCTCTGATCCGCCAGTGTAATCGCATCGGCCGTAGGAAGCTGATCAATGGTAGCAATAACTTCCAGCACCTTGCGTTCTTCCTCTGTCACTAAATCGTTGAGCGAGATTTCCATCAAATAGAAGTCGCTACCATTGCACACCTCTACTTTGCAATGCACCTTGGTTTTTTCGGTCAAAGTGAAAAGCACCGGCTGCGTATCGTACCGACCCGATGTGACATCGGTAATCGTTTTGCTGGCAAGCAGATTACCATCCTCATCCAAAACGGAGAGTATTGCTTTCTCCTCCGCTTTGTTCATCATAGTAGCATAGTTGAAGTTATAGGAATACGTTCCCGGTTCCAGCTCCTCCTCGTCGCTGCAAAGCAGGGTCGAGGGGGCGTAATCCGCACGCCAGGGAACTTTCAAGCCGCCCAACGAACCATCGGTAATTTCTTCGCGGGTGTTCTCATAACTGGTAAAGCGGAAATCCTCGGCAGTGGCAGAAATAATCTCTGCCCCCGTGGTGAGATTGGTCATGGTAACGCCGTAGACAACCAGCGGGTTGCTGTCCTTATCCAGGTGGGTACCAATCATAATCCGATATCCGTTGGACTGCACGACCGCTTCGCTTTGTGCATCGTCGGGAATGACAAAGAATCCAGAATATTCTTTGTACGGATGGTCGCCGTATCTCCCATCTTGAATGAGTTCCAGTTCATTGTATTCCTGACCAAAAACAATCGCATCGTCATCGTTTTTGCGGCCGATTGCGATTCCCTTTTCGGTAGCAGCAATAAGACGAAGTGTCAATGCGTCTTCCGGCAAATCAACTGTATCGGTTCCCTCATAAAAGACATGGAAAACGTATTCAATCTCATCCCCTGCATGGCACAGAGGACGGCCCTGCCAATCCTGATAAGGGGTTTCCAGATAATTGACCGAATACCATCCCACGCCGTCGGGCGAGCGGAGCGCGACAACATGGTCGAATGTTTCATAGTTAATTGGAGACAGCATGTAACCGGAAGGATTGCTGGAAGCCTGGGCGGCATCCAATAGCTCCTGCTTCGACAAACTGATCAGAGTGCGGTCATTGGTCGTATCCACCAGAGAAATGCGATAGACCGTGCACCCGGCGGCAGCCGATTCCACACTCAGAGCAAAGCCGGCATCTTTGAGGGCCTGCTCAATCTCAGCATCTTCCGCCACGGTGGGCAACGTTACCGTCGCCACGGCCGTACGGTAGGTATAACCATAGATAGTATCCTTCTTCTCGGTCAGTGCCTCGTAATCGGACTGGTTTAATGACAGCGACAAACCAAACTTACCGTTGCGGGCCGCCGCGGTCAGAAGGTTATCGCCCGACGGCGAAGGAGCCGAAAAATCCACTTCCAAACGCAACCGGTCGCCAGGACGGACAAATGGCTCGGGCGTGGCGGTAGCCTCCAACAGCTCCAGACCAAAGATAGCGCCGCCCCAGCCGCCTTTGCGGTCAACGTTGCTCAGACGGATATAGCCGGTTTCTCCGGTGATACCGAGCTTAGAAAAGTGAACCGTATAAACTGCGCGATTTTCGGCACTACTTGCACGGACACCGCCGCCGATCACGCCATAGTCGGCAATCATCGTCCAGGGGCCATCCGGGGTCGCGGCGGCCTCGAGTACATAGTTCGCTCCCAAATCCGTTTTCACAGCCAAGTCGGTGTAATCGGACAGTTTAAACTGATAAATCAGCTCTTGATTATTATCGCAAAATCTCTCGTTATCCAACCAGTTTTCCGCATTGGAACGATAAATATAAGGGGCGTCTGATTGCGCCGCATCGTTGACCGGAATGCGGGCCACCGACTGGTAAGAATAGTTGACAGTTACCGCATCGCTTTCAATTCCGTCATACAGCTTGCCGGAAGCCGCGTGGGTGACCCCCACAAGAGCGTCGAACCCCTCG
>CABQCM010000092.1 GCA_902462665.1 uncultured Oscillospiraceae bacterium
CTTTTCCTCTTTCTTTGCCTCGGTAATCTCGGCGGTTTCCTTGATTAAATCAATTGCCTTATTGCAGACGATGTCGTCGCGTACTTCCTTCTCCGGGATCGCGGCCTTAATCTGCGCGATATCCATCTTGTACATCTCGACAAAATGATCGTACTGCTTTTGCACATCCTCTTCGGCTGCCTCGAGATTTTCCAGCTTCGCAATGGTTTCCAAAGCCAGACGCAGCTTGACCTGACGCTCTGCTCCTTCCCGCATGCTTTCACGCATGGCCTCAATGGTCATACCGGTGTACTGCAAATATCCCTTGAGATCCAGCCCCTGAGAACGCAGACGCGCGTCAAACTCACGGATGCTTTCATCAATGCGAATTTCAATCATGCAGGCGGGAATCTCGGCGTGGAAGCCGTCGATGACCGCGTCGATGAGCTGCTTCTCCACCGCGTCGTCCGCCGCGTGCTGCTTTTGATGCTCCAGCTTCTCGAACAGATCCTTTTTCAGCCCCTCCAAGGTGTCAAACTCGCTGACGTCCTTGGCGAACTCATCGTCCAGTGCAGGCAGTTCCTTACCCTTGATTTCATGCAGCTTACACTTGAACACGACCGGCTTGCCCGCCAGCTCTTCGGCATGATATTCCTCGGGGAAGGTGACGTTGACGTCAAATTCCTCCTCCGCGCTGTGACCAGCGACCTGCTCTTCAAAGCCAGGGATAAACTGCCCGGCACCCAGCTCGAGCGGATAACTCTCGCCCTTGCCGCCGTCAAACGGCGTACCGTCCAGGAAGCCTTCAAAATCAATGACCGCCGTGTCGCCCATCTGCGCGGCGCGGCCCTCTACCGTGATGACGCGGGCATTGCGCTCCTGCAGGCGGCCGATTTCGACCTGTACCTCCTCGTCGGTCACCTCGACCGAGGGACGCTCGGCCTGGATGCCCTTATAAATATCCAAGGTTACCTGAGGCTTGACGGTTACCTTAAGCTTGAATTCCACGCCCTCGTCCCCAATAGACACGAGTTCAAACTCGGGGCGGTCGCCCGCCAGATCCAACTCCGACTGATCGAGAATCGACTGCACGGCTTCGGGATACAGGATATTGAGCGCATCCTCGTAAAACACCTCTTTGCCATACATCTTCTCAATAATATTGCGGGGAGCATGGCCCTTGCGGAAACCGGGAATCGTCATTTTGGCGGCGCCCTTTTTATAAGCCTTCGTATTTGCCTCGGCAAAGGTATCGGCATCGATTACGCCGACCAACTCATACCGGTTGGTTTCCATCTCGGTTTTGGATTTCAGCTGCATGGTAACGTCCTCCTAAGATCATTTCTGACTCAATTTACAAATCATATCTAGCCTACTATATCATAACACGCCAAAAAATTCTAGAGTATTTTACACTTTTTTCGTTCAAAAATAAAGTTTAGGTGATACTACTCAAAAAATGGACGATTTGAAGCATCGTATGGGCATTTTTCCACCAGTATCGGAGCAAATCCCAGAGCGTCGCAGGAAATTAGGCGCATCTGGATTCCCTCAATGGTTCCCTGCGCGGCCTGACGCCGCCCTGCGCCGTGGATGTGCCCGTAATAACACCGGTGAATTTCATGCCGGTGAAGCACCTCCATCATTTCGTCGCACCGCTGCCCACCGTAGACCGGAGGATAGTGCAAAAACACCACCGGCTCCCCGCCCGCGCGCTTGGCCTCTTCAATTGAGCGTTCCAGCCGCCCTGCCTCGCGCGCAACGACCTTGCGGTCGCTTTGCACGTCGTCAAAAAACCAGCCGCGTGTGCCGCATACCGCGACTGTGTCCACGACAGCGGCGTTGTTATGGATAAAGGAAAGCGAATCGAAATGATTTTGATTCAAAAAATCCTCCATCTTCCGCATGGTCGACCACCACAAATCGTGATTTCCCTTGAGCAAGAGCTTACGCCCAGGCAGAGAATGCAGAAAGGCCAAGTCAGCACGACTCTCCTCCAGCTTCATCGCCCAGGAAATGTCCCCGGCTACCACAACCGTGTCTCCAGCGGAAACCACCGAGCGCCAATTTTGCTCCAGCCGGGCGACATAGTCGGCCCAGCCGGGAAAAACATCCATCGGCTTGTCCGTCCCCAAGGAGAGATGAACGTCCGCAATGGCATACAGAGACATACAACACAGCCCTTCCTTTTTTATGAAACACGGCCGGGCCGCTCATCAACTGCTCCCGACGGGGAATACTACTACCAGACCAAAACGAAAGGTGGGAAAACAAATGGATCAGAATACCAAAGACTGCAAATCGGTAAAAATCGTCTGCGATGTGACCAACTGCGCGTATCATTCGGAAAATCACGTGTGCAACGCCAAGGAAATCGGCGTAGGACCCAATTATGCCTGCTGCTGCCAGGATACCGCCTGCACGACCTTCAAGCCCAATAAATAACCCGATGATGGTAAGAAGGCGGGCAGGCCAGACGGCCTACCCGCCTTCTGTGCACCGTCCATCAGCACACAGCTTCTTTATCCTCTACATACGAATCCCCTTGAGGCTTCGTCGCGTGATTTTCAAGCCAAGTCCAGCTTTTCCAGCACGACGGTTTCCATCGCATCGGGAGCGCAGCTTCCCTCAAAGCGCACCTCTTTGCCCTGCAATGCGCTCAAAGGAGCGGGAATGCTGGTGCCGGTCACCTCGCTCAGGCGGCGAACCAAGGCAAAGTCGTCGGCATCATCCTGAATCGGCTCGAGAGCCGCCAATACGCTGGATGCAAATTTATACGGACTTGCTGTGGATACCACAATAGACGGCGTCGTGTCGCCTGTTTCCTGCCGATACTGCTCGTAGGCCCCCAGCGCCACCGCCGTATGAGTATCGCAGAGATAACCCTGCTGACGGAAGGTGCGCGCGATGACCGCTTTGGTTTCTTCGTCGTCCACCGTCGCGCCGTAGAACAGCCCCTGTATTTTCGCCCGAATTTCATCGTCGACTTCATAGCGGCCGGTCGTTTTCAATTCCTCCATCCATTGGCTGATCTGGCGGTCGTCCCGACCGGTCAGATCAAACAAAAGGCGCTCCAGATTGCTTGAAATGAGAATATCCATGGAAGGAGACAGGGTGGTGTGAAACTCCCGATTGCGGTCATAGACCCCGGTACGAATAAAGTCGGTGAGAACCCGATTGGCGTTGGACGCACAAATAAATCTGCGCACCGGCAGCCCCATCTGCTTTGCATAGTAGCCTGCCAGAATGTTGCCGAAGTTACCGGTGGGAACCACAACGTTGACGGGATCCCCCAGCCGAATGGTCCCCTGCTGTGCCAAATCTACATACGCCGAAATATAATAGACGATTTGCGGTACCAGACGCCCCCAATTGATGGAATTGGCGCTGGAAAAGGCCATATCCCCCGCCGCAAGGCGCTGCGCCATCGCCGTGTCGGTAAAGATGCGCTTGACCCCGGTTTGAGCGTCGTCAAAGTTCCCCTCCACCGCGCAGACCGCGACGTTGCCCCCCTCTTGGGTGGTCATTTGCAGCTTTTGCATGTCGCTGACCCCGTCGCGAGGATAAAAGACAAGAATCTGGGTACCCTCTACATCCTTAAAGCCTTCCAGAGCCGCCTTACCGGTGTCGCCCGAGGTGGCGACCAGAATCACCGTGGTCGCCGCGCTCGAAGTTTTGCGCGCGGCACGGGTCAACAGATGGGGCAGGAGTTGAAGCGCCATATCCTTAAAAGCGCAGGTCGGTCCGTGCCACAGTTCCAACACGCTGACCTCTTGGGAAAGAGATGCCAGCGGCGCCGGGACATTGTTCTCAAAACTTCCCTGATAGGCGCCTTTGACGCAATCGTCCAGTTCCTGCTGCGAATAATCGCTCAAAAAGAGCGAGAGCACGGCTTTGGCACGGCCAATATAATCGAGCTTTCCCCATTCCTCCAACTGCGCCATGGTGATTTGCGGGAACCGCTCGGGGACAAATAAGCCGCCGTCGGACGAAATGCCACGGGCAATGGCCTCGGCAGACGAAATGGATACCCCTTTGTTGCGAGTACTCTGGTAATTCATTGAATGTTCCTCCCTAAACGCAAACCGATCCCTGACCATGCGGCCCAAAGACGATCGGAACGCGCGTTTTTCCATACCTGCAAGGAGAAAAGCAAAGCAGCTTTTATCCCTGCGTTTTTTGAGCAGCGGCGGACAGCCCGCCTTTTCTGCAAAGACGTCCTTCAAAAAAGCGGGCGGCGTTGCGGTAAAATATTTTGTCGCATACCGCCGCGGGAATCCCCCGCTCTACCAGCCGGTCAAACCAGCCGGCAATATGACCGATATCCGGAATACATTCCAGCGTAGGGCCGCCGTCGAAATCGGTGCCGACAGCAATGTGATCCTCCAGTCCCAGGTTGAGCCAATGCTCCACATGGCGGCAGAGATCTTCCATACTCGCGCCTCCCCCGGCGCGGATAAATTCATCATACAGCGTCACCCCAATCAGCCCACCGCTATCTACAATCAGCTTAGCCTGGGAATCGGTCAGATTCCGAGGATGGCGACAGACCGCGCGGGCGTTGGAATGCGACGCGACAAGCGGCTCGTTGGCACAGGCGGCCACCTCATAAAAGCTCTGGTCGTTGAGATGGGAGACGTCCACCAGCATCCCCACGCGCTCCATCTCCGCAACAACCGTGCGGCCAAAGCCGGTAAGATGCGCACGCGATTCGCATCCCCCTGCCAGCCGGTTTTCCCCGTTCCAGCAAAGGGTCATCATCACCGCTCCCAATCTTCGGAGCACGCTGACCATGCCAACATCCCCGCCTAAGGCGGCGCCGTTTTCCACCGTCAGAAATGCAGTTCGCTGTCCCAGTCCGCCGATGAGCGGCAGATTTCCCCGGCGCAGAAGCGGATAGCAGTCTTTCATCTGGGCCTCAAAAAATTCAGCCAACCGCCGCACCCGCCGGCACGTCTCCCGGTCGTCGGGGCCGTCGCCCACCCACAGGGCAAAGCAATGGGCGCTGGCCTCAAACTCCGCCGTTTGCGCAACCGAAACCGCCAATGGATTGTCGTAAAGGGCAACCCCCTGCTCAAAACATTCCACGATCGTATCGCAATGAAGATCAAAAAAACGCATCGTCTTCCCCCGCCTCAAACGCATGTTTAATATGATTTATGCGCGCGGGAGCAGGAAAAGAACTGTCTAAGATAACCTCGATGACATCAAAACGAATGGATGCAGCGGCAATATTTTGCCCCAGATAATACAGAGCGGCCCGACAAAGCTTTTGCTGTTTGGCGCGAGTGACCGCCTCGCGCGGGAGCGTTGCCGCCCCGGGTGAGCGGGTCTTGACCTCCACAAAAACAATAGTTTGACCGTCGCGGGCAACGATATCCAGCTCGCCAAAACGGCAGCGATAATTGGAAGCGGCAATGTCATACCCGATGGAACGCAGGTAACGCGCGGCCTCCATCTCTCCCAACTGGCCCTGCGACCGGCTGTTCATGTGCTCTGCTCCGGCCCACCCGGCAGAATCTTAGTCAAAAAGCTCCTTCGATGGACGGGAGAGGGGCCGTGCTGCACCACCAACGAGCGATGCAGCGCCGTGGGGTACCCCTTATGCTTGGCAAACTGATACTCGGGATACTGCTTGTCCAGCTCGAGCATCAACCGGTCCCGTGTGACTTTGGCCAGCACCGAAGCCGCGGCGATGGAAGCTGAAATACCATCCCCCTTGACAATACACAGCGAAGGCACCGAAAGCCCGCCCGGCGTGCGGTTGCCGTCGATTAAGGCAAACTCCGCAGCGGGAGTCAAGGCCTCCACCGCCCGTCTCATGGCCAGGAAGGTGGCGCCCAGAATATTCAAGCGGTCAATTTCCTCCGGGCTGGCCATAGCGATGCCGAAAGCCACCGCCCGCTCCAGAATAACGTCATATAAAGCCTCACGTCGTTTCTCGGTGAGTTTTTTGGAGTCGTCCAGCCCCTCGATCACACAACCGGGCGGCAAAATGACCGCAGCCGCGCAGACCGGCCCGGCCAGCGGGCCTCTCCCCGCCTCATCCACGCCGCAGACCAGATGAAATCCATCTTTCGCGGCGCGTTCCTCATATTCCAGGGAAACCATCGTCTTTCCCACCGCCTTTCCAAGTTATGCATGATGTTGAACCAAACCGAAAGGTATTTCTTAAAAAAGCACGCGATTTTATTCTTCACCAGGGCTTTCCAATGTAAATCGCCCCAGCAATCCGCCGCGAAATTCGTCCAGTACCATGACGGCGGCGCGTTCGGTATCAATCACTCCGCCCGGCAGCAACATACCGCGGCGACG
>CABQCM010000093.1 GCA_902462665.1 uncultured Oscillospiraceae bacterium
CCGCAGGAGGCGCATCGGGCGCATCGGTTATCCATGGACATTCAGCAGGCGTGCGTGGAGGCTTCTCGTAAAAAAATTGCTTGCAGCGCGCTGTATCGCCTGGGGCTTGAAATGGTAGAACGCGCCGGTTTGGCCGACTGCTTTATGGGGCGCAGCCAGCAGGCCAAATTTTTCGGCCATGGCCTGGGAATTGAAATCAACGAGTTGCCCGTCATCTCCGCGCGGTGCGATACGGTTCTTGAACCTGGTATGGTAATCGCTCTGGAACCCAAATTTGTGCTCGACGGTATTGGTCCGGTCGGCACAGAAAATACTTATGTGATGACCGAAGACGGCCTGGAATCCATTACCGGGTGCGATCAGGCGCTAATCCGTTTGGCATAATTGCCCATGCCCTGCAATATGATTACAATGGGACAGGTCATGGTCGCAGCACAAGAAACATGAAAGGGAGAGCTGATGTGAAAAAGAGAAACTTCAATCTTATTATTACCCGGGTGGTTCGCTTTATTTTTCTGGCGGAATGTCTGCTTGCCATTTTTCTGGGTGTTTTTCATTGGGAGGAGGGGAATTTTTTCGTTCGGCTGGACGGCCATAGCTTTATGAACGCCTTTGTGTCCTTGCTCGGCTTTGCCCTCACCTTTATTCCCGAGGCAACCGAGCGTCTGCTGAAAAATCGGGTTCGTTTTTCCTCTGCGCTCAAATGTGCTATCGTTCTTTTTATTTTCGGCGCGGAGTTTTTGGGTGAAATCAATAATTTTTATTATCATATTCCCTGGTGGGACACGCTGCTTCACACCACATCGGGCGTTATTTTGGCCATGATCGGCTTTATGCTGGTGCATGCCCTCAATAATTCCGACCGCATCACCGTGCAGCTATCTCCCTTTTTTATCGCTCTTTTCGCCTTCACCTTTGCTTTGGCCTCGGGGGCGGTATGGGAGATCTTTGAGTATAGCGGCGACCGTCTATTTCAAATGGACATGCAAAAGTACTTGCCTCCGGCAGAGGTAACATACGAACATATGGCCAACGGCATGACAAAGTTAATTTATCCCACCAACGGCTCCTGGTCTTTTGACGCCGGCCTGATCGATACTATGGATGATATCATCTGCGACACTCTGGCTGCGCTGGCGGTCTCCATCATCGGATACCTCTCTCTAAAGACCCGCAGCCGCGCCCTGAAAAAGCTCGCCAGCCTCCCGATGGAGGAGCCTGCTGTACCGGACGCCGTGGAAGAGCCTGTCCCGGACGATTCGGTAATCGCAACAGAGCCTCCTGCTGTGGTGGAATCCGATCAGGAAACATAAAATTTTAATTCTGTAATATAACATTATATTGTCCAATAACACCGCTCCCAACCGGAGTTGGGAGCGGTGTTATTGCGATTATCCAATTAAAATCGCGTTTTACCCACATTTGTTTAAAATCAAAACAAAAAGAAAATCAAAGATTTAAAGAGATATCGAAAGATATCAAGCGATAATCTTCATTTTTGATCAAGTTAATTTTGTTGAATTTATTCACACTGTTCAGACATAATGCACAAAGAAAATTCGTTCTAATTCCTATTTAATTCCTTTTTCAGAGATTATTACAATCCTGTAACCTTTTTTCCCTCCTTTCGGACGTCCAAAATTAGCATTTTGACCAAAGGTTTCGGTTTTATCGCGCCTTGACACCCTCAAATCGGATGCATATAATACAGAAAGTCTGCCAAAACTAATGGCACTAGGACAATGCATCCAAATTTAGCACATTCTGGACGCATTTTAGGCTTGGGCTTCGGCGTGTGTTCCGTACGTCGATAAATGCCCTATCTTACGGAAGGTGGAATTATGTACAATGTATTCAGCGACAATGCGTCTTTGGCACGCTTGTTGCGCAACCGCGTCTTTATCGTATGTATGATCCTGGTCTTTGCCGCCGCTTTGTGGATCTCCTATACGATTTGCGGCGCAAAGATCATCGAAATCATTGACGGCACGATTACAAAACAGATTTTTACACACTATAGCGATCCTCATAAGATTGTCAAACAAGCCGATTTCAGTCTCCAACCGGGCGATCAGATTTTTCTCAGCCATTCCTCGGATCACTCGGCATCCTTGGTTGTCGACCGGGCCCACGATGTCACCGTCAGCTATGGCGACATCGTCTCTACGGTTCGGCTGACCGACCGAAGCACCGTGGCACAAGCGGTGCAACAGGCTGGTTTTGAGCCGGATAGCGACGATATTTTCAGCATCCCGCCGGAGAGTTCGCTGGATGGAGTCACTGAAATTACTATCGATCAGGTGGACTACGTTACCTATACCACCACCGAAACCTCCACGTTTGAAACCATTCGCACCGAATCGGCCGACCTCAGCAAAGGGAAAACCAAGGTCAAAACTCGCGGTGTGGAGGGAACCACTCTTTTTACCTACCGCGATACTCTCGTCAACGGCGAGGTGACTGAAACCACGCTGCTCAGCAGCGAAATAGTAACCGATACGGTCAACGAGGAAATTCTAGTCGGCGTCGGGTCTCAAGCAGAGTCCAAATCCGCTTCTACCAAATCCTCGAAAGAGGCTGTGAAAACTTCCGCTTCGGTATCCGGCGCTGTTTCTTCTCTGACGCCGTCGACCCCCATTGCATTGGATGCCAGCGGCCGTCCCGTGCAATACAAGCAGCTGATTACTGGCAAGGCAACGGCCTATACCAGTTCCGAGGGCAGCCTGACCGCTACCGGCAGAACGGTTCGCACCGGATTGGTTGCGGTCAATCCAAAACAGATTCCTTATGGAAGTCATCTTTATATTATCACAGAGGACGGCAGCATTGTCTATGGCTATGCCATTGCCGCAGATACTGGCGGTTTTGCGTCCAAAGGGCGTATTACGGTGGATCTTTTCTTTGCCTCCCGTGAGGAATGCCGTGAGTTTGGAGTTCGCAACGTGGAGATTTACGTGCTCTCCTAAACATTGTTATGATAACCGCCCGCCGGCTGAAAAGGCGGGCGGTTATGCTTTGTTTAAGAAATATTGAAAAAGCTCTTGAAATTTTATTCTGAATATGGTATGATACATTTTGTCAGTGTGATATCCGGGTGTGGCGCAGATTGGTAGCGCGCTTGACTGGGGGTCAAGAGGCCGCAGGTTCAAGTCCTGTCACTCGGACCAGATCCAAAAGAAAATGCCTTAACCGCGATGGTTAGGGCATTTTTCCTTGTTCAACGCAAATTGTCCAACGGGCTGTAATTCATAAAACTGGCCACGTTTTTGTGCGTGGTCAAGTGGACATACTTTTTCACCATATCCAAGCTCGCATGGCTAAATATCTGCTGAATGCCGAAAAACAAAATAATAATGCCTCGACCGATAGCGACCGAGGCATCGTAAAATACTGTATTTTTTATAGATCAATTCATTAACGTTTGCTGCCCAGGAAAAACAGCGCGACGGTACCCGGTCCCGAATGCCCGCCGATGACGGGATCAATATAATTTAGCACTACGTCCTTTACCGCAAATTTTTCCCTGACCAGACGTTCTACATAGGCCGCATCCTCCGGTGCATCGCCATGGCTGATGAAAATTACCTGCTCCTGCGGATTTTCAATCGTTTGCTCCATGCGCGCCACCAATTCATCCAGCGACTTCTTGCGCCCGCGGGTTTTGCCCACCAAAATCAGCCGCCCCTCATCGTCCACGTGCAGCACCGGTTTCACCCCAAGCACCGTGCCCAGCACAGCCGAAGCGGAGGATACCCGGCCACCCCGGTGCAGGAAAAACAAATCGTCCACAGTAAACCAATGGCACAGGCGCAGACGATTGCCGCTTACCCAGTCCGCCACTTCGTCAATGGACTTTCCCTCTAGCCGCATGTTCGCCGCATAATACACCAGCAAGCCCTCTCCCATGGACGCGGCCAGCGAATCTACCACCACAATTTTACGCTGCGGATATTTTTCCCGCAGGGTATCGGCTGCAATGTTGGCCGCCTGGCAGGTTCCGCTCAAAGCAGAGGAAAAGGCAATATAAAGCACGTCCTGTCCCGCCTGAAGCATCGGCTCCATGAGTTTCAAAAAGGTTTCGCCATTGATTTGAGAGGTCGTGACCTTTTCCTTCTGGCGCATGCGATCATAAAACTGCTTGAGATCGGTGTGCTGCCCCTTGGTATAGCTGACGCATTCTTCGCCGCCAATCGTAAAGAGCATGGAAACGATATGGAGGTCCAGCGTTTCAATTTGTTCCTCCGTTAGATTGGCGCAGGAATCGGTAATCAGTTCATACGTCATTAGAACTCCTCCAAAAATATAATTCAACCAATGATTTGATATAGTTTACAATATTACATTACCATTTTTCCAATACCCTGTCAAGGGGAAATCAAAAAACCACTAGAAATCATTCGCTCCACTGCGTATAATAAATTTAAATTGTCGATTGGGGTGAAACCATATGTCCTGCGCCACACAGCCTGAGGAACTGTTTAATTCCATACAAAACCTGCATTTGCCGCGGTACGAAGAACTGCCTGAGATTGAGCTGTATATGGACCAGGTGATCGTACTCATGCAAAAATATCTGGAGCCTTTGCTCGGCCAGAGCGCAGACAAAACCATTACCCCCTCCATGATCAACAATTATGTCAAGCAGGGCGCTGTTCCCGCTCCGCAAAAAAAGCGGTATGGGCGGGATCACATCGCTCAGTTACTTATTATCTGTATTTTCAAGCAGATATTACCCATCCCTTCCATTCAGGCTATTATGAAAAATTATCTGTGCCGCTGCACCGTCTGCCAGATGTACAACCGATTTAGCGAAACCTACGAGCTGCTTGGCCGCCAGACGGCGGATAGCGCCCGGCAACGATGGCAGAAGCTACAGGAGCAGGGCGGCTCGGACGACGCACTGTGCAACGATTTGGTGGTGCAAACAGTCATGGCGGCCAGCGTCAATAAAATTCTGATTGAAAGCTTTTTGGAGCGGATGAAATCCACCCCGGATCAAGGTACGAATCCTGCACAGAAATAATCGGGAAATTTCCTGTTTGAGGGATTGCATTTTTCTTTTCACCATGATATAATATAAATGTTGTCCGCCCGTGGCGAAGCTGGATATCGCAGCAGATTCCGATTCTGAAGGCCGGGGGTTCGAATCCCTCCGGGCGGGCCATCTAAAACACCTATTGAACTCTGAACCCTTGTGGTTTGGACATCAATAGGTGTTTTGTTATATTCCCTGATCTCAAACAGGTTTCAGCCAGCTCATCCATCATGTTCTTCCGCTTGGTATGCATCCTCTCTTAAACGGTTTGTCTGATTCAATGACTCGCTCTCTGCTGAATATCAGATGAGCTTCATATTTTCGTTCATTATTCTCCGTGCGGGAAGCAGATTGTTTTTGGACGGTCATTACAATGGCGCTCCCAGTCTGTGAGATGTGCTGTACCAGAAAATTATACTGCTCTGGGTTGAGCATCGGGTACATCGGCTATGTAGGTTCTATTAAGGCTTGTACTGTCTGATCGGTTATCCTGTATTTGGTTGATTGGTTTCCACTGTTCCATATTCATAAGCAAATGCTATTAACTTTTGATTACCGAACCGATTTTCATTTTCATACATATACTGTTTTATCGTATATTTTTATAAAAAGGAGCACTTGTTATGGATAGATCTCAGGATTATGTTATGGATTCTTTGGAGCAGCATCTTTTTTTTGCGCGTATTATGAAGGAGCATGCGTTCTTTTTGAAGGTTGGCTTTCTACCGCCAAATGCAGACCTTGCAAAAAAAGGCGAACATCTCATGAGAAAATTTGAAACGCTGCTCTCACGCACAATTGCATTAAGTGATTGTGTTGTTCGCCGCTGCGTGTTGGATTCCGGAGAACTCTTCACTGAGTTCACCGATTGTGCTGAACGTAAAACCCAGTGTCTTACCGGCACATTTATCGACCGCAATTTAACAGCTCGTGCAATGCAGCTAAAAGGCTGTGACTGCAATACCGATTTGTGCGTTTCGCCAGCTTTTATGCGTCAGGTAGGACAGCTAAACCGAGATGGGTTGCAACTGGTAAACTGTATTATAGTATTTAAAGAGCAGCTTTTACGGGGCGTCAATTCGTGTAACCTATTTACATCGAATTATCCGCTGCTCATTGAGCATATTCTGCGGGAGGCCCGCCTTTACCGTGCTCAC
>CABQCM010000094.1 GCA_902462665.1 uncultured Oscillospiraceae bacterium
GGGAGAGAGCATTCATCAGGCGGCATTCCATGTCAGCAGTGTGATGACCACCACGGGCTATGCCATCAGCGATTTCAATGTGTGGCCGCAGTTTTCTCAGGGTGTACTGATGCTGTTGATGATTCTCGGCGCGTGCGCCGGGTCGACGGGCGGCGGGATCAAGACGGTACGGCTGTTGCTGGTGCTCAAATACATGCGCGCGGGCATCAAAAAGATGCTTCGTCCCCACAGTGTGCAGGTGGTCAGTCTCAATGGCAAGCCGGTGGATGGCAATGTGTTGCGCGGCCTCAACGTATATATGGCGGCCTATCTTTGTATTTTGGTGGTCTCTTTTTTGGTGGTTTCGCTCGACGGCAACAGCGTGCTCACCAATTTCAGCGCTACACTCGCCTGCTTTAACAACATTGGTCCTGGGCTGGATGGGGTTGGCCCGGTCAGTAATTACGCATCCTTGTCCATGTTGTCCAAGCTTACTCTGACGGTCGATATGCTGTTGGGTCGGCTGGAGATATTCCCTCTGATTGCGTTGTGCAGTCCCAGCCTTTATCGAAGAAAAGGGAATTAAACAAATCTTATTTGCACAGTTGGAGAGGGTGATCAAAAATGGTATTGAATTTTGATTGTATAGAAGAGTCGGTAATTCCGAACTTTTATGGTGGGCAGAATTCGACGGCGGCACGTATGTTTGCCGACCCGTTCAACCGTATCATGCGGGGGAGGCTATCGCCGGGAGCTTCCATTGGGGAGCATTTGCATGAGAATGGAAGCGAAATTGTATTTGTTCTTCAGGGAAACGGAAAGGCATTGGTGGACGGTATTGCAGAAGAGCTGCGTTTGGGAGAATGCCATTACTGCCCGAAAGGTCATTCCCATAGTATTATCAACGACGGCGAAGAGGATCTGGTTTTTTTCGCAGTAGTGCCACGTCAGTAAAGATATCCATAAGTCAGATGCATTTTCAGAGGCAAATCCAAAGTCTGTGAAAAAGCAAAAGCTAATTGCCTGGTGTAGCGTGAACACCTGGCTCTGGGTTGGATGCTCTCTAACGCCAAGGTCCCGCAATGCTTTGCATTGCGGGACCTTGGTAATTAGATATCGATTCGCTATTGTAGACAGCATCCAGCGGATGAAGATTATCTTTGTCTGTGGCAGTAGACTTTCATAGTTCGTTGGGATACGCTTGCGTGGTTTCGATGAGAACCCCGCTGCGCTCCAGTTCAAGCAGGCTTTCCTTGCGCCGTAGCCCGCCCGCATAGCCGGTCAACGAACCGTCCGAGCCAATAACACGGTGGCAGGGGATAAGCAGCCAGATGGGATTTTTTCCTACCGCTGCACCAACGGCCCGGCTGGCGGTGGGGCGGCCAATTTGCAGCCCGATTTCACGGTAGCTTCGTGTTTGGCCGTAGGGAATGGACTTCACCGCCTCCCATACGCTACGCTGAAATGGGGTGCCCTGTGGACGCAGAGGCAGCGTAAATTCCTGCCGATGCCCCGCGAAGTATTCGTTTAACTGCTCTTTTGCGAGAAAACATAACTCGTCCGGACGGTCAGGATAATCCTCCCGCCGCTGTTCGAATTTTAGCATACAGATACTTCCGGATTCCGTCTCGACCCGCACAAGACCCAGAGGTGTGTTCCATCGGATGAACGCCATTGGCGCACTCTCCTTTGCGATTGAAGCTCGTAATCATCAATTTCGCTAGTGCTTGATTCAGCCCTCATGACCTTTGCCGCCGCAGCCATGATGACCGCAGCCATGCGCGTGAGAACCGCAGCCCCCGGCATGAGAGTGTCTGTGCTCATGATGATCGCAGGTTGCGTTGTCGTGGTAAACCAGACTGCCGGACAGCAGCGAATCGACCGCTTGGTCGGCACTGCCGCTCACGCCCGCATAGAGGCGGATTCCCGCTTCCACCAGGGCTGTCCGCGCGCCTGCACCGATACCGCCGCACAACAGCGCATTCACTCCCTGCGCTCGTAAAAAACCAGCCAGCGCACCGTGGCCGCTGCCCAAGGTAGGGACGACCTGGCTGTGCGAGACGGCTCCCTGCTCGATGGTATACAGCTTAAATTGGGCGGTGTGGCCAAAATGCTGAAAGATTTGTCCGTTTTCATAAGGAATTGCTACGATCATTCCATCTCATCCTTTCGCTGTTTCGCCACTGTGAAGCAGCTTCAAAAATTTCTTGATTCTTCCATAATAACGATAGCATGGATAGGGTAGGATGTCAATGAACAAACGGAAAAAACGTTGTCGCTATGGCGCATAGGGGAATCTTTGAATGCAAATTCTTATTTTTATGCAGGATATACGCATATCAACGAATAAATATACACAAGAAAAGGCGACAACCCGATAAATTTGAATAAACATTCAAAAAAGGGTTGCATTTATTCTCAAAAGGTGTATAATACAAAACAATAGAACAAAAGAGAGGACGAAGCGATTATGAAAGAGATTAAAAAGGTTGTGCTCGCCTATTCGGGAGGGCTGGACACCTCGATCATCATTCCTTGGCTGAAGGAAAACTACAACAATTGTGAAGTGATCGCTGTTGCTGCCGACGTGGGGCAAGGCTCCGAGTTGTCGGGTCTGGAGGAAAAGGCGAAGAAAACCGGCGCTTCCAAGCTGTACATTGAGGATTTGAAGCAAATTTTTGTCGAGGAGTTTATTTGGCCGACGCTGCAGGCAGGCGCGGTCTACGAGGGGAAATATCTGCTGGGTACCTCCTTTGCTCGTCCTATCATCGCCAAACGGCTGGTTGAAATCGCCAAGGCCGAAGGAGCTGACGCCATCTGCCATGGTTGCACCGGTAAGGGGAACGATCAGGTGCGTTTTGAACTGTCGATTAAGGCCTTTGCGCCCGACATGCCCATCATCGCCCCCTGGCGCGTATGGGATATCAAAAGCCGTGACGAGGAAATCGATTACGCCGAGGCCCACAACATTCCTTTGAAGATTACCCGGGAAACCAGTTATTCCAAAGATAAAAACCTGTGGCATTTGTCCCACGAGGGGCTGGATTTGGAAAACCCGGAGAATGAGCCCAAGTACAATGAAATTTTGGAAATGGGCGTGTCGCCCGAACAGGCTCCCGATACCCCGACCTACGTGAAAATTCACTTTGAGCAGGGAATCCCCACCGCCATTGACGGCGAGGAGCTGGGCAGCGTGCAGATCGTCGAGAAGCTCAATGAGCTGGGCGGCAAAAACGGCATCGGCATTGCCGATATCGTCGAAAACCGGCTGGTGGGCATGAAATCCCGCGGCGTTTACGAAACCCCGGGCGGCACCATTCTCTATCATGCGCACGAGGTGCTGGAGACCCTTTGCCTGGATCGCGAAACCGCGCATTACAAGCAGCAAATCGCTTTGAAATTTGCCGATATCGTTTACTTTGGCCAATGGTATACGCCGCTGCGCGAGGCCCTGCAGGCTTTTGTCGAGTCGACCCAGCGCACCGTTACCGGCGACGTTACCCTCAAACTCTACAAGGGCAATATCATCAACGCCGCGGTGTGCTCCCCCTATTCGTTGTATGACGAGGAGATTGCTACCTTTGCGGAGGACGAGGTCTACGACCAGAAGGATTCGGCCGGATTTATTAATCTGTTCGGTCTGCCCATCAAAGTAAAAGCGATGATGGAGCAAAAAAACAGCAAATAAGTTTGCTGCTTTCGGGATTTAGCCAAAAGATAAAAAATTAGTCAGCCGCCGTGGCCGATTCGCGGCGGCTGCACCCCATTTACCGCCCTGCGACGGTTTGTAGAAAACAATGAATTTTAAGGATGGTCAAGCGTATGAAACTTTGGGCTGGGAGCTATCACAACCCTACGGATCCGAAAACCGATGATTTCAATTCCTCCATTTCCTTTGATCAATGCATGTTCCGGGAGGATATTGCGGGCAGCCTTGCCCATGCCGATATGCTGTGCGGCTGCGGTATTTTGTCGCAGGCCGACCGGAACGCGATCACCGGCGGATTGCAGGGGATGCTGGCCGAGCTGGAATCGGGCGAGCTGGCCATTGATCCCAACGCGGAGGATATCCACACCTTTGTGGAGGAGGAGCTTACCCGCCGGGTAGGGGACGCGGGTAAACGCCTGCACACCGCCCGCAGCCGCAACGATCAGGTGGCGTTGGACATTCGACTGCACCTGCGCGGCCGGCTTTCTCCTTTGCTGGATGAATTGGCGGGGCTGGTTGACGTGCTTTGCCGCAAAGCGCAGCAGTATGCCGGTACGGTGATGAGCGGCTACACCCATTTGCAGCGAGCGCAGCCCATTACCTTTGGGCATCATCTGATGGCCTACGCCTGTATGCTGCTGCGGGATATTGACCGGCTGCTCGACTGCCGCCGGCGCATGAATGTTTCCCCGCTGGGCAGCGGCGCTCTGGCCGGTACGACCTATCCTCTCGACCGGCAGGCGGTCGCCTCGGCCCTGTCGATGGACGATGTCAGCTGGAACAGCCTCGACGGGGTGTCCGACCGGGATTTTTGCCTGGAGCTTGCCGCTTGTCTGTCGATTATCATGGTGCATCTCTCCCGTTTTGCAGAGGAAATTATTCTCTGGTGTTCGTTGGAGTTCCATTTTGTCGAGCTGGACGACGCCTTTTCTACCGGGTCGAGCATCATGCCGCAAAAAAAGAATCCGGACGTTGCCGAGCTGGTGCGGGGCAAGAGCGGCCGGGTGTTTGGCGATTTGATGACCCTGCTCACCGTCATGAAGGGGTTGCCTCTGGCCTACAACAAGGACATGCAGGAGGACAAAGAGGCTATTTTTGACGCGGTGGACACGGTGGAAATGTGTTTGACCACCTTCACCCCCATGCTCGATACCATGCGGGTCAAAGAGGAGCATATGCGCGCCGCCGCCGCTCACGGCTTTATCAACGCCACCGATGTGGCCGACTATTTGGTGGGCAAGGGGATGCCCTTCCGCGACGCCTACCGCGTCACCGGCGATCTGGTTGCCCGGTGTCTGGCGACGGGGCAAAGCTTGGAAAGTCTGCCGTTGGAGGATTATCGCGCGGCCAGCGAACTATTTGATGAAGGGGTTTACGAGGCGGTCAGCCTGGAGCGGTGCGTTGAGGGCCGGCGTGTGACCGGCGGCCCCGCCCCCGAGAGCGTGCGCGAACAAGTCGAGAAAGTTTCCGCCCGGTTGAAGGAATATCAGGCTGCTTTTTAAGTCAGCGTTGTTATACGAATATACTAAAAATCAAGGAGGAATCAAGATAGCAATGGTCACCAAGGTTTATACGCAGCAGGTGCCCGCGATGCGATTTATCGGTAAGAAATACGGCGATGAGGATCGGGTCGACGGCGGCTTCGGTGTTCATTGGGGCAAGGCGTTTGAGATCGGTCTGTTTGAACGGCTGGAACAGCTGGCCGACGAGCAGTTATTTGAGGACGCGGGCGCTTATATTGGCCTGATGCGCTGCAAGGACAACGAGCCGTTTGTGTACGCTATCGGTATGTTTTGCCCGGCCGACGCCCCGGTGCCGGAGGATTTGGATTCCTTTGATTTTCCTGCTTCCCAGCTGGGGATTGGCTGGCTTTATGGTCCGGAGCCGGAACTGTATTGCAAAGAGCATGAAGTCGCACAAAAACTGGGAGAAGCCGGGCTTTCCATTCGCAACGATGCGCAGGACGCCTGCTGGTTTTTTGAGCGTTATGCCTGCCCTCGCTTCACGCAGCCGGACGAGCAGGGCAACGTGACGTTGGATATCGGATTTTTTGTAAAATAGATCGCATCAGCGTTTCCAGAGCGGGAACCCGTGCTGTGTGATAGCGCAAAAAACATTCGGGCGTAGGCTGTGCCTGCCCGAAAAGGTCAGGAGGATTATCATGAAGCAGTTTCGACGCGAGCTTGCGCCCACGCCGGTGGACGCATATGAAATCCACTCGGACGGGGGATTGATTTACAATCCGCTGTCGAGAGAGGCTGAAAAGACAGGCGCCCTCCACAAGTACGATGCTGTGCCCAAAACCGAGGGCAAGCTGGATTTCGAGGGCGGGACGCTGTCCTATCGGATGCCAGCTGCCTTTACCGCCTACGACGTCGTCCCCATAGAATACACGGTGGAATGTAGCCAGCCGAGTGAGACGGTGCATGTCGAGGCCAACGGCATCGAGGAGTCGAGCCGCAAGGGT
>CABQCM010000095.1 GCA_902462665.1 uncultured Oscillospiraceae bacterium
CGCATCCGATAACGCCAAAGATAACGCCTTTGGCCATAACGATTCCCAAATCGCGGCCAAGAGTAAAGGTCATAAAGCAGAGAGCCGCGAATCCGGCCACCGTTGTAATTGAGCTTCCCACAACGCTGGTCAGAGTTTCGTGAATGGCAACTGCCATTGCCTCTTTATGATCGTCAAATTTCGCTCTCTGTTCATTGTAGCTGTGCCATAAAAAGATCGAATAATCCATCGTGACGGCAAGCTGAAGGACGGCGGAGAGCGCTTTGGTTATGTAGGAAATTTCACCGAAAAAATAGTTTGAGCCGAGATTCATTAAAATCATCATGCCAATCGAGGCAAGAAATACAAACGGGACCAGCCAGCCGTCAAGCAAAATAACCATAGCCAGACAAGCAAACAGCACGGCAAGGCCGACATAAACTGGCTCCTCCTGTTCACACAAATCCTTCAAATCGGTTACCAGTGCGGACATTCCCGATACAAAGCACTGCTTTCCCGCAATACTGCGGATTTCGCGAATGGCGTCCATCGTGACGTCGGCCGAGGTAGCACTGTCAAAAAACACCGCCATCATCGTAGCGTCATCCGTATTGAATTCATTGTAGATAGCGTCCGGCAAAAGCTCTTTGGGCACAGAGACATCGGCAAACGAGGAATACCACAGCACCGTTTCCACATGCTCTACCTGTTTGAGACGGTCAACCAGGGCGGCAACCTCCTTATCCGGCATATTTTCGACAATCACCAAAGAAAAAGCGCCCTTGCCGAAATCCTCCAAAAGCTCGTTTTGCCCTTTGACGGTATCCATATCCTCTGGAAGATAGTCGAGCATATCATAATTGACCCTCGTGCCGACCATACCAAGTACAGACGGAATCATCAGCACAATGGCAATCGTCAAAATAAGAACACGGTGCTTTACAACCGCTTTTGAAAAACGCATTCTGCTTCATACCTCTCTTTCTTCATAAAAATCCACCTCAATGACATCCGGTTGTTGGTGTTGAATGATCTTTACAGCGGTAATGACGGTTCCCAGATTCAATAACCCTTCGCCCAATAGCGCGATTCCGAGCAATATGGTCAAAATATTGCGGCTGTCGCTGGGGCGAAACACCAGAAGTCCCGCGCAAAAACTGGAAAGTATGGCTACGGATAAAATAAGCCACCATCTGCGAATTCCAAATCGTTTGGAGTCGATTGCGATTTGGATTTTAAAGAGTCCGTCCATTAAGAAGGACAGCCCCAAAGTAATGCAGAAAAAATCCATGAAGCTGTCTGGGCGTAGCAACAGGATGATCCCCAGAGCAATCATCATAATTCCAAAAGCAAAATCATACTGAAACGCCAACCGGTAAAGATCTTTTGAAAAAAATCCAACCAGTCGAACCGCACCAAAGACGATTAAAAGGACTCCAAATATTTTCCCCAGTACGGCTGCGGAGAACTCTGGAACAACGATCAGTGTGATTCCCAGCGCGCACAACACAACCGATATGATAATATAACCGATTTTCGCTGTCCTCATGGGTGCAACCGAGCGCATGAAAAATGCCTCCCTTCAAAATTAAATCATGATCAAGCCGATTCCATGCTTTAGTATATCAAAGAGGAGTATCCTGAAAAACAGACAATTGGATACGAATGACAAAAAAGCAGACACTGGCACCGAATTGTCTAAAAAATAGACACGAAAAAGTTTTTGCCTAAAAAAACCGGCAGCCCATCCGGAACGATGGGCTGCCGGTTTTTTATTCTGATATGAAATGCGCCTTGCCGACTGCACAGCCTGCAACCGGGGATTTTTCGCGCAGAGCATTGTACTTGGAATGCGTCCGTCTAGCTATTTTCTCTGCAACGTTCCATTATTTCATGAGATAAGCCGTTGCAAAGCGAAAGAAGATGTTTTAATTTATCAATGGCATTATCGGGCATCCCCGTGTTGACCCATTCGACAAACAAGCCAAACAGCTCGCACTTGGTAAATAAAACAATAATCTCACGGTCCTCCTCGCTGACCGCATCTTTCTCAAACGCCGTTTTGAAATAGGTTGTAACCACGTATTCGCAAATGTGCATGAGATATTGCTCATATATGTTGCGGTTTACCGAATTGCAGATATGTAGTATCGCCCTTTTGTTATCCAAGGTAAACCGAAAAGCAGCCTCAAAGCCCTCGTCAATGGAAGCGATGGTGGGATATTTCTGAATTAAGGCATTTGCCTCATCCATAACAATTTCTTCAATCAGCGAGGGAATATCGTGAAAATGATAGTAAAATGAGTTGCGGTTAATGCCGCAATCTTCTACAATATCCCGCACACTGATTCGACTCAGCGGCTGTTCGTTGAGTAGCTTCCAAAAAGAAGCTTTGATTGCTTGTTTCGTAAAATTGGGCATTGTTATCCCTCCCAATTATGATAGCATGTTTCAACGTAGTGATTCTTAATATATCATAAATTCTCGTACAATGCAATGAAATCATCGTTCTATAGATTAACCATACCTTAAAAAAGGACGAGATGCAGCCTGTTCAGAGGCAAATGGCATTCTCGTCCTTACTGGCGCTCGTTCCAAAAGCAGCAAAGCTCAGGCATGTTACAATTACATTGCCCGCGCAAGCAGACTGGTCTGACGCGTACTCCAATCGACTGGATCGGCAAGCAAAGGCCGCAGTACAACGTCGTTATCCACCGTTGCCCCCTCATATACTCCATTACAAGTAAGAAAGTGCCGACTTCTTTTGAGCGAAACACCAAGATTTTTCAATACCGAATGGGTAATTGTACAATATTGGCGGGCTTTCACAATCCGGCTGGCATAGGTTGTTCCAATACCGGGCACACGAAGCAAGGTCTCATAATCCGCCCGGTTGACTTCCACCGGGAAACGATCCAGATGACGCAAAGCCCAAGCTGCTTTTGGATCGAGCGACTCGGACAAGAAAGGCTGATTGTCGGGAGCAATCTCTTCGGGCGCGAAACCATAAAGCTGCATCAGCCGATCGGCTTGATACAGCCGGTGCACCCTCCATTTGGGCACGCTGACTTTGGCAAGTCCCTCATACCCAGCCGCTTCATGCTCATAATGAAACGGCGTGTAATAGACCCGTTGAAGTCGGTATTTGGCATACAGCGCATTCGCCAACGTCAAAATGGTACGGTCGTTTTCATCCGTACTTCCAGCCATGAGCTGGGTGGTTTGAGAAGTGGCAAAACGGGGAGCGAATCGGCTTTTTTCCTCCTTCGACGCACGAATCATTTCACTGATTTGATACATGGGGGAAAGAATGTTATTGCGGTTCTTGTTACGGGCAATTTTGTCGTATCCCTCGCTTTTTGCTACCTCAATGTTGACGCTCAGCCGGTTTGCCAAAAGCCCCGCCTGATAAATTAACTGCGGGTCTGCTCCAGGCATGATTTTTGCGTGGACATAACCGCGATATCCCAACTCGTGGCGTATAATGCGCAGTGTTTCCACAATCAATTCTTCGGTATAATCGGCGTTATGATAAATCGACGAGGTAATGAATACGCCATGACGATTTTCTTCCGCCTGTTTTACTGCAATTTCGGCCAATTCACGCGGTGGGGAAACATACCGCCGCTTGCATTCATTGCCGCTGCGGCAGCCGCAGTAAGCGCAGTTAAATACGCAATCGTTGGATAAAAATACCTTTGGCACCTTAGGCGGAGTGTGCCTGGCCCGTGTGGTCTCACGAATAAAGGACAGATCGGGTAATACCGCTTCGTCGTTATCGGCAACATCGTAAGCCGCATCCTCCTGCATCAGGGACACCTTTTCATCCAGAGAAACTGTTTTATCATGAATATAATGCATCATGCGCCCTCCAAGAACATTTGTTCTTTTGTAGTATACCACATGAATTCGAAAAAAACAAGACCATAAAAATGTTTTTCATAAGAAAAAGCCGGAAGACATTGGAGAGAACCTCCGACGCCTGCCAGCTTTTTTATTTGGAACTATGAGGATTGTAAAAGTCTCAATCCTGCTTGGTCGAATCGGTATTCTGTTTCTCTTTTTTCTTTTGACTGAATACCGGAACCAACACCGCAACCAAAACAGCTACCACCGCGATACCGAGCACAATCCAGACAATGGAACTAATTCCCGTATCCCCGGTTTTGGGATTGGAGTTCGAGGTAGACAGGGTGGAATTCGAGGACGGCGAAACCGTAGAAATCGCACTTTCCTGTCCCTGACTACCTGGTTGTTCGATATCACCAGACGACGAGTCGGGATTCAATTCGCTGGAAACCGGCGTGGAAGCTTTCTTTCGGGTCAAAGACACGAGGAAAGAATCCTGCGCCCGATAGTCAAACAATGCCATCATCGCCTGATAGGTGGACATTTGGTCGGGAGCAAAGGGCCACTGTCCGTCTTCCCCTTTCGCCTGATACCAGAAGCCGCCGTTGGGATCCTGACGCTCCAGCAATGCCTTTAAGCTGGCGTCCCATTTGGCATCGGCCATATTTTCCCCCGCCGCAATCAAGCCAATGATTCCATAAGCCTGCGAGCATGCATTGGGACAATCGTACATCCCCTGCCCCACAAAATACCCGGTATCCTGCAGCGTAGAACGAAGGAAGGAAGCGGCGGCATCAACCGCGGAAGCAGCAGCGGCGCAGCCGTTTTCTTTTGCTGCAGCCAACCCCAGCAGCACCATGCCGGTGGTATCGACGTTTCCTTCCTCGCCATAATCGTTGTAGCCCTTATCTGCCTTGGCCTGTGCGGTAATTGCCGCTACGGCTTTATCACAGTCAAAGCTCACTTCCACATCCTGTGCCCTTGCCGCCAAAAGGGCTAGCACCGAAAAAGCAGTATTGGTCGCGGACACCACTTCGCCACGAACAAAATCGCCATTCTCATTCTGCATGGCTGCCAGCTCGCCAGCCAACTGGGTAACATCCTTTTCGAGCAGAATGTAAGTCAAAATCTTTTTGGCATAATCGGTCGGCGTACTCTTATCGGTGAGCGCCGGACCCTCGGTTTTCATAAACTGATACTCCGGCTCGGCATATTTCCCCGATTGCACAAGACACAACAGCTCCCATACATCGGCAGCAAGATCGCCTGTTTGAAAAGATTCTGCCAGTTCCGTGCGATAAAAATTCATAGCATTATCGATATTCGCATCGACATTTGGGGCTGCGGCAGCTCCCAGCAGCATCGTAGCACTGACAAGTAAAACCAGAAGGCAACATACGCTTTGTTTGATCCGTTTCATGTGATCGCTCCTTTAACTTTGTCGAATCTGGTCCGATTATATTCGTTTTCAGTTCCAATTTCAACCCGCCATAGGGATACTGGATAAAGAACTAAATATATTACAAAAAATCGGCAATTAACCCAAAAATACATCCATATCCGCTAAAAGCTGATCCGCCATCTGTTGCGCCGCAGCGTGGTCACTGCCAGCCGCCGTGATGTATGCCTTGATTTTTGGCTCAGTTCCCGATGGGCGGACAATCACGCTGCCGCCATCCTCCAGACGGTACTCCAGTACCTCCGAGCGTGGCAAAGCAATGGGCTGTTCCTCTCCGGTTTCCAAATTGGTTTCCACTGATTTTCCGTAGTCTAGCACCGCCGTCACCTCCACCCCGCCGAGCTTAGCGGGAGGAAGCTGACGAAGAGACGCCATCAACTCATTCATACGCTGCATTCCAGCCTCGCCCTCGCAGGTATAGCTGCGCTGAGTACAAAGAATCATACCATGCTCGCGGTACAAATCCTCCACAACATCCAATAATGTTTTTCCCTGTGCCTTGTAATAAGCGGCCATTTCGCAAATGAGCATAGAGGCAACCACCGCGTCCTTATCGCGGACATAACCGCCGGCAAGATACCCATAACTTTCCTCAAAACCAAACACAAACCGATCGGCCTCTTCTTTGGCCTCCAACAAAGCGATTTGCTCGCCGATATATTTAAAGCCGGTTAATACGTTTACCACTTGGCAGTCGTACTTTGCAGCCACCCGGTCAGCCAACGGCGAGGTCACAATGGTTTTGACCGCCATCGGTTTGGCCGGCAGAGTCCCCTTTTCCTTCCGTCCCGCCAATATATAATCCAGCAGCATAGCGCCAACCTCATTGCC
>CABQCM010000096.1 GCA_902462665.1 uncultured Oscillospiraceae bacterium
GATAACCCGGTTACCCGTGTCATTGCCGCGCCGGGGCTTTGGATGCAGCGCCTGACCACCAAGGAACCGGACGATTCCATGATTGAGGTGGCAATCGCCGCCATGAACGAGGTCATTCCGGAGCGAGTGCAGCAGGAGAGCAGGTCCGATGCGTCCGAACAGCTTACGCCAGAGCAGTCGGAGGCGGATTCACCGGCAGCCGGCTCGCCTCACGAGTCGTGACAGCGCGCGAGACGCTGGCCTGGCTGACATCCCGGCTGTCTCCGGTGGGAGAAAGCGCGCGGCGGGAAGCAAGGCTTTTGTTGGAAAATGCCCTTTTATCCAATGGAACGGAAAAAAATGGACTATTATATGACAACCGGCCTTTATCGGACGAGGTGCTGCACCGTCTGGAGAGGGACGCGGCGCGCCGCCTGGAGGGGGAACCGCTCCAGTACATTTTGGGGGAATGGGAATTTTATTCCCTGCCCTTTGAAGTCGGGCCGGGCGTGCTCATTCCCCAGCCCGACACCGAATGCTTGGTGGAACGCGCGCTGGCGTATTTGAAGAATGTTCCTTCGGCTCGTGTGGCCGATTTGTGCAGTGGCAGCGGCGCGGTGGCAATCGCCATTGCTCATCACGCGCCCCAATGTCGGGTCACCGCTGTGGAATGGGATGAGGTGGCTTTCGGTTATTTGGAGCGGAACATACGCCGAAACCACGCGAATCATGTGAAAGCCGTGCGCGCCGATGTGCTGGCTGCACCGCAAGGGTTCGGCCCCTTTGACCTCATTGTATCCAACCCGCCTTATATCCGCTCCGGGGTGATTGACGAGTTGGAGGCTTCGGTGCGGCGCGAGCCTCGCATTGCTCTGGACGGCGGGGAGGACGGATTGGCCTTTTATCGCTGTATCCTGTCGCAGTGGACGACGACTCTGACCGACGAGGGCGTGCTAATGGTGGAGATTGGTTATGACCAGGCAGAGGAAGTTACCGCATTGTTCGCCCCTCATTTTGCCCAGGTGGAGTGCCTTCGTGACTATGGCGGCAACGACCGGGTCATTGTTGGGACACATCGCCGGTGAAAAAGGTTGCATTTTGACAAAGCTTTCGATATAATATCCACAAATCGGAAGTTTTCATGAATGGATGAGCATAGACAAAGCAATTCAGTTGCAATGCGTTTTACGCGTAAGCCTTAAAATACCGGACGCGTTATTTCCTGATTGCTTCGTCTAGCAGAAAACCAGGCTGGGCTAAGCGCGGCCGCAGGATGACCGCCTGTGAAAGAAAGGAATATGATTATGACAGAAAAGAAAAAAGCGTTGGAGACCGCCCTGGCTCAAATTGAAAAGCAATTTGGTAAAGGCGCAGTGATGTTGCTGGGGCAGAACACAGGCATGAACGTCGAGGCCATCTCGACCGGCTCGTTGTCGTTGGACATTGCGCTGGGCATTGGCGGCGTTCCGCGCGGCCGCATTGTGGAAGTATACGGCCCGGAATCCTCGGGTAAAACCACCATTGCTTTGCACGTCATCGCCGAAGCGCAGAAGGCGGGCGGTACGGCAGCCTTTATTGATGTAGAGCATGCTCTGGATCCGGTCTATGCCGCCAATCTGGGCATTGATATTGACTCTCTGCTGGTATCTCAGCCCGATACCGGGGAGCAGGCCCTTGAGATTGCCGAAGCGCTGGTGCGCTCCCAGGCCATCGACGTGGTTGTGGTTGACTCGGTCGCGGCGCTGGTTCCAAAAAACGAAATCGAGGGTGAGATGGGCGACAGCCACGTTGGCCTGCAGGCCCGACTGATGTCGCAGGCTCTGCGCAAGCTGGCCGGCGCGATTGCAAAATCGAATTGCGTGGCTATCTTCATTAATCAGCTGCGCGATAAGGTCGGGGTTATTTACGGCAGCCACGAGACGACAGCCGGCGGCCGCGCTTTGAAGTATTACGCCACGGTGCGTATCGACATCCGCCGCACCGAGACGCTGAAAAACGGCACCGAAATGATCGGTTCCCGCACCCGCGCTAAGGTGGTCAAAAACAAGGTCGCTCCGCCTTTCCGCGACGCAGAGTTCGATATCATGTACGGCAAGGGAGTATCCCGTGTCGGTGAAATTATTGACCTTGGGGTCAAATGCGATATTGTGCAAAAGAGCGGCGCGTGGTTTTCTTATAATGGCGAGCGGCTCGGGCAGGGACGCGATAATTCTAAGAACTTTTTGCTCGAAAATCCGGCTTTGGCGGCTGAGATTGAGGGTAAAATCCGCGATGCGCTGCAGGGAAACAGAAAGGATGCGCAAAAAGAGGAGGCTGCCGCCACGAAGACGGCGGTTCCCGCTGCCGAACCTGCTCCTTCCAAAAAGACGGCACCGAAGGTTAATATTGACATTACGGTGGACGACTGATGCTGGTCACCGCCATCGAGCCCCGGCGTAAAGGGCTTAGCGCTCTCTACCTCGACGGGCAGGAGAGCTTGGTTGATACCGAGACGCTGGCGGCCAGCCGGCTACGGCCGGGGGACGAACTGGAGGAAGAGCAGCTTTTGGCCCTGCTGCGTGCATCCGACAGCCGCCGCGCCCGGGAAAAGGCGTTGTTTATTCTGACCTATCGAGATCATTCCCGCGAGGAGCTCAAACGCAAGCTGCTGACCGCCTCTTTTTCGGAAGAAGCCGCCGAGGCCGCGGTGCAGAAGGTAGCGGATATGGGGCTAATCGACGACCGGGAATATGCTCGTAAGCTGGCGCGGGAGCTGTTGTTTCGTAAGCGCTGGGGCGAACGGCGAACGGTTGGCGAGATGCTCCGCCGTGGGCTGGAGCGCGAACTGATTGCCGAGGTTATGGAAGAGGCGCAGCCCGATCCGGCGGTGCAGTTGGCCGAAATTATTGAGAAAAAATACACTCCCCTGCCGCGGGACGAGAAGGGATATCGTCGGATGCTCAACGCTCTGGCCCGGATGGGATATGGTTGGAGCGACATCCGCTCGGCGCTGGCGCAGGCGGAGGAATCCATGGAAGGCTGGAATGAATCGGATGAATAAAACACCCGTTAAGGTTGGCATTGCCCCATTGGGTTGCTGCAAAAATCAGGTAGACGCGGAAATCATGCTGCGCGCGCTGGTAGACGCAGGCTATGAGATCACCCCGTATGAGGACGAAGCCGACGTTATTATCATCAACACCTGCGGCTTCATTGAGTCGGCCAAGCAGGAGGCGATTGAAGCCATCCTGGAGGCGAATGAATTCAAAAAGCGGGGAACGCTGCGCGCGCTGGTGGTAACCGGCTGTCTGGCCGAACGGTATCGTTCCCAGTTGACGCAGGAGCTGCCCGAGGTAGACGCTGTGGTGGGCATTGGCTGCAATGGAGATATTGTATCGGTGTTAGACAAGGTCCTGCAAGAACCGGCTGCCTCAGGAAAGGAATTTTACGGTCCTAAGGAAAATTTGCCCCTGGATGGGGAGCGGTTACTCATTAACGACCCTTACTTCGCATACATTAAAATAGCCGAGGGCTGTAACAATTGTTGTACATACTGCGCGATTCCCTCCATTCGCGGGCCGCTGCGCTCCCGTACCATCGAGTCGGTGGTGGCCGAGGCGGAGGGCCTTGCCCGCGACGGGGTAAAGGAGCTGATTGTCGTTGCGCAGGACACCACCCGTTATGGAGAGGATCTTTACGGCGAGCCGCGGCTTTGCGAGCTGCTGCGCCGGCTCAACGAGATAGAAGGTCTGCGCTGGATTCGCCTGATGTACGCCTATCCCGACCATGTGAATGAGGAGTTGCTGGACACCATGGCGGCCTGCCGCAAGGTGCTGCCTTATCTTGATTTGCCCATTCAGCACTGCAATTCGGAGATTTTGCGGGCGATGAACCGAAAAGGCTCGCGCACGGAACTGGAAGAGGTCATTGCTCTGATTCGGCGCAAGCTGCCGGGCGCGACTCTACGCACCACCCTCATCACCGGTTTCCCCGGGGAAACCGAGGCGCAGTTTGAGGAATTGTGTGAATTCGTCAAGGCCATGCGGTTCGACCGTCTGGGGTGTTTTGCCTTCTCTCCCGAGGAGGGAACGCCGGCCGCCGCGATGGAGGGGCAGATTCCAGAGCAGGAGCGTCTTCGCCGGCAGGATATTGTTATGCGCGAGCAGGCCGCTGTGGCCGAGAGATTGGCCGAAAGCCGGGTGGGCGAGGTGGTCACTGTGCTCGTGGAGGGCTACGACGCCAGCGTCAAATATTATTTTGGCCGCACGGCCGCTGATGCGCCGGAGGTGGACTGTAAACTGTTGTTTCCCTGCAGCCGCAAGCTGAAGGAGGGGGATTTTGTCAAGGTTCGCGTCACCGACTGGCTGGACTACGACCTGTTGGGTGAGCCGGTGTAACGGCACCGGAATTTTGGATACGTCACATCCGCGCTCGGCGGAAAAGGGGAGAGGAGAGCCACTTGAATACACCCAATAAGCTGACCATCGTCCGCATGGTACTGGTACCTGTTTTTTTAATTGTTTTTTTAGTGGACACGCCGCTGCATTACTTTGCCGCCTTTTTGATTTTTGGTATTGCCTCGCTAACTGACTATTACGATGGCAAACTGGCGCGGCGGGATAATTTAATCACCGATTTCGGCAAGTTCCTCGACCCCATTGCCGACAAGCTGCTGACCACGGCGGCCCTGCTTGGCTTTTTGGAAAAAGGCATTGGCTGGGGAACCGTCTGGGTGGTGTTTGTGGTTTTGGCGCGGGAGTTTTTAATCAGCTCTCTGCGTATGATCAGCGCGGCGCGCGGTGTTGTGTTGGCTGCTGATATTTGGGGGAAAGCCAAAACGGTCTTTCAAATGGCCTCGATTCTTGTCATCCTGTTTTTGCAGGGAATGATGGAGATAACCGGCACCGGCCATTGGCTGTACGGCCCCTTGCAGTGGTTCTACACGGTGCTGCTGTGGGTATCGGCCTTGCTGACCGCGTTGTCGGGCGTGAATTATCTCGTTAAAAATAAGTCGTGTATTGATTGGCGCAAGTGATTTTGGGCCTAGCGGCGTTTGGCGCGGGCGAACCGTCTGAGTCAGGCTACTTAGAGCGTTGACAATACGCGGTGTATACTTCCCCCCCTGCACACACTTTTTGCAGGAAGAAAAAGATTGCAAATTAGGGGGTGCATTTTTGCGGGGTATCGTGTATAATGAAGTAGAGCCTTCAGTCCGATCAAAGATCGGACGACATAGCCTGCTTCCGCCGGCTGCCGGATGCGCCGGCGGATGGGCAGGCAAACGGCCCGCAGGGCCGAAGAATGCATGGAACGGGAAGAAGTAATTCGCGGCGGGAAACCGCCTGGGCCAGCGCCAGAGAGAAAGCGCCACGCACGAAGTGCGACGGCTGGAAGCGCTTTTCGCAGCCTATCGGATGAATGCACCCGGGAGCAGGCGGGAGGAAATGCCCGCCCGGCTTGCCGCCGTTACCGGCAGGGGCGCCGCCGCAGTCCTGCGGCAGCGATTTGAGAGAGAAACCGGAGTGGAACCGCGGAAAGCCGCCTCCGTCGCTAATTTAGCGACGGGGCGTTTTTGTTGTTATAAAAATACCGTTGGAATGGACGTTGGGATTTTGCGGGGGAGAAGCGATGTAGCATGGCTGCTATGCGTTTTTTCAGAAGCCCCGCGATGACGGCGGTAACGTCCATTTTTAGGATAGATCCGCCGTTGAGAACACAGAAAGCAACTGCTTTGCGATTCGCTCCGTAGGGGTGGATGCAGTGGAGTATAAGGGAGAGGATGCCCATGTTTGACCGTATTCGAGAGGATATTGAGGCCGTTCGCCAAAGGGACCCGGCCGCGCGCTCGGCGTTGGAGATTTTCTTGCTCTATCCCGGCGTCAAGGCCGTGCGAATGCACCGGCGGGCCAATTGGTTTTATCGCCACGGAATGTTATTCTTCGCCCGGGCGATATCGCAGCGGGCGGTGAGAAAAACCGGCATTGAAATCCACCCTGCCGCCAAGCTTGGGCGGCGGCTGTTTATCGACCACGGAACCGGCGT
>CABQCM010000097.1 GCA_902462665.1 uncultured Oscillospiraceae bacterium
CATTGCCGGTCAGCAGACGATATTCTCCTTCGTGCAGCACTGCAATCCCCACCCGGTCGCAATCCGGATCGGTGGCCAAAAGCAAATCCGCCCGTGGTTCCATCGAGGCAGCCAATGCAATAGCCTCCTCAAAGGCTTGCCGGATTTCCGGATTGGGAAACGGACAGGTCGGGAAATTGCCGTCGGGAGACTCCTGCGCAGGCACGACTGTGACACTATCGCAGCCAATGCGCTTCAAAATTGCCCGCACTGGGCGATTACCGGTTCCGTTAAGGGGCGTATAAACCACCTTCAAATCCGCCGCTACCGGCCGTACCGAGCACCGCTGCACCTCGTCGAGATAAGCGTCAATGACCTCGTCGGGAATGAACACAATACGCCCTTGGGCGACTGCTTGAGCAAATTCCATGGTTTTCGCACCTGCAAACATAGGCACCTGGCTGACAAAGGACAGTACCTTGGCGCTGTTTTCCACGCTGAGCTGGCACCCGTCGCTTCCATAAGCCTTATAACCGTTATATTTGGCTGGATTGTGGCTGGCGGTAATGACAATGCCCGCATCGCATTTCAAATGCCGTACCGCAAAAGAAAGCATGGGCGTGGGCATCAGCTCGGCATAAAGATAAACCTGAATATCGTTTGCCGCCAAAACGCTGGCGGCTTCTCTGGCAAACAACTCTGATTTATTGCGGCTATCAAAGGCAATCGCTACTTTTCCCTGCGGCGAAACGCTTTTTACATAATCGGCCAAACCCTGCGTAGCTTTGCGCACGGTGTAGACGTTCATGCGGTTGCTCCCAGCGCCAATCA
This sequence comes from uncultured Oscillospiraceae bacterium, assembly GCA_902462665.1. Classification (GTDB taxonomy): domain Bacteria; phylum Bacillota; class Clostridia; order Oscillospirales; family Acutalibacteraceae; genus CABQCM01. The sequence goes on from CABQCM010000097.1 coordinate 811, forward strand.
CACCGCGCAGACCGGCGGTGCCAAACTCCAGTTCCTTATAAAAACGATCTTTGATTTCTTCCGGGTGATTTTCAATGGCAATCAGTTCTTCCTTCAATTCGGGATCGTCGACAGCGTATGCTAGCCACTGCTTATACAGCGCGGAAATATCCATGTCACAGCATCCTTTCTCTAAAAGCAATAAAATAGAAATATAAACCAATGCCGCCAAACATAAAACATTAGCGGTCAATGTACATATAATAATAGAAAAATCTTCCTTATGATACCCCCACCAGCGTACGATGTCAAGGCTTTCGTCATGCTTCGACGAAACATCAAGCGGCCTTCTTCTATTCCTGTCCGCTTATGGACGAGCTACAGACCAAGCCATCCATTACTTCTGGTTGGAAGAATCGCGCAGGTTTTGCTGCGCATTATGAGCGGCAGTGCGGAAGGTATCTAAAATTTGCGATTCCTCCCGATCCTCCGGCGCGCCAATAGGCAATATTTGGGTTACCTCGGCTTTGGCAATGCGCGTCCAAATCCCCGGCGTCACACGCAGAGTATAGCCGCGTCCATTTCCGCACATCCAATCGTAGAATTCCCGTTCCGGCAGTCCATATGCCCACAAAATCGCACAAATAACTCCACCGTGGGCACAAACCGCCGCGTCGGTGATTCCGGTTTTCATTAAACCGTCTACCAGCTTTTCAAAGGCAGCAGCGCATCGCCCAACAAATTGTTCGGTGCTCTCTCCTCCCGGAGGCGCCGCTTTGATGCCGCCGTCGAGCCAAGCGGAAAAACGAGGGTCATCCGCAAGCTCCGTCGCTGTTTTGTTCTCGTATTCTCCAAAATCACATTCACGAAAATCGTCCACTACAATGGGGTTGCAATCCGGATATAAAATGGATGCCGTTTGAAGGCAACGCCCCAGCGGGCTGGAAAAAAGCACCGAAGCATAGGGATAATCCCCCTCTTCTTTTAGCTTGATGAGCTGCGCAACCCCCTCGTCGGTCAACGGAAGATCGGTGCTTCCAATATACTGGCCTTGGGCGTTGCCCTGTGTCTGACCATGACGCAAGAGATGAATCCGGTAGGTTTTCATGATAGCCTTGCCTCCAAAATATTGCTTTACAATTCTGTTTTTTGGTCGTATACTGAGAGGGACGTACAAGGGAGTGGCTCCCTTGTACAGCGGCGTTTGCGAGCGCCGGCAATGAAAAAGAAAGGAAGCTTCTTTGTAGGGCGAAACGACCAAAGCACTTACAAAGACATGGTGATGGCGATGAATCTTAGCTTCCCGCGCATTATCACCACGCTGCGGAAAGAAAAAGGGTTATCCCAAAAATCCGCTGCCGAGCAGCTTGGAATTTCGCAGGCGCTGCTGTCGCACTACGAAAAGGGCGTGCGGGAATGCGGATTGGATTTTGTGGTGCGTATTGCAGATTTTTACGATGTTTCCACAGATTATCTGCTAGGCCGCACCCCCAGCCGACACAATCAGCCGCTATCTCTCGCTTTGGGGCCGGATGTGCCGACCGCCCAAGCGGTGCCTCCCCTACTGGCCAGCCGTCAGCGGGTCATTGATTCCCTTGTGGTGATATACGACCTGCTCGACCGTGCGAAAAATCGAGCCGCGTCCCAGGAAGCCATTACTTTTCTGAGTTGCGCGGTTTATCGAGTGTTTCGCCAGATTTCGGCCGGCACTTCCAGCGAGGAAAACGAATTGTTTTCTTTCTCACCTGAACTGGCGCGCGCTATGGCGTGCGCGGCTATGACTATGGGCGAAGTAAACTTATCCCGTGCGCTTCAAAGTGGTGCGGCGGAAAACGCCCGAACTATTCCGCTTTCTTCTCATACGTTAACCGAGCGATACCCTGCTCATGCACCAGGGCTACTGAATCTGATCGTAACTACCGAGGCGTTATTCGGCCCCAAGCGAAAAGAAAGGAACACGGAGAAAGACCAGCCGGGAAACGATCTCCCTCTATAAAACTCCCCGCCAAAGCTTTTGGCGGGGAATTCCTTTTTTCTGTTACTTTGGCCCTATGTCTGATGGGAAAACGTCATCCGTTCTATCCGCCTATTTGGTACCGAAAATACGGTCGCCCGCGTCTCCCAGGCCCGGAACGATATAAGAATGCTCGTTGAGCTTCTCATCCAGCGCGGCGGTATAAACCGGCACGTCCGGATGAGCCTCGCAAAAAGCCTTAACCCCCTCGGGTGCTGAAATGATGCACATGAACTTGATGCTGCGGGGATTGCGTTTTTTGATCTGCTCGACAGCGTCGATGGCCGAGCCTCCGGTGGCCAGCATGGGGTCAAGCACAATCACGTCCCGCTCGGGGATGTCCCCCGGCAGCTTACAGTAATACTCCACCGGCTTGAGCGTCTCCGGGTCGCGGTAAAGGCCGATATGCCCTACTCGGGCGGCAGGCAGAAGGTTTAAAACACCGTCCACCATTCCCAAACCGGCCCGCAGAATTGGCACAAAGGCCAGTTTACGCCCCGCAATAACCTTTGTGCGGGCAACCGAAACAGGGGTTTCGACCTCTACCTCTTTGAGTGGGAGGTCGCGGGTAGCCTCATAACACATGAGCATAGCAATCTCACCGACTAACTCGCGAAACTCCTTCGAGCCGGTATGCTTGTCCCGCAGCAGGGTCAACTTGTGCTGAATCAAAGGATGGTTGACAACTTGTACTTCCACTTGAATCATGTCCCTTCCCGACCCGCTCAAAAACAGGCCGCATCAAATTCTTTTTTGCAGACGTTGCCGCCCGAATTATTGATTTTCTTCAATCGCGCTGATTTTAGCCAGCCGGTTGGCATGACGGCCGCCCTCGTACTCGGTATCGAGGAACAAATCTACCATTTCGCCAGCCACGCCCGGCCCAATCACACGCCCGCCAAGGCAAAGAATGTTGGCGTCGTTATGCAGGCGGGTAAATTTAACGCTGAAATGGTCGGAGCAGCAGGCTGCCCGAATTCCCTTCACCTTATTGGCCGCCATCGACATTCCGATACCGGTGCCACAGACCAGAAGCCCCTTATCACACTCGCCCGAGGCAACACTTTTGGCCACCGGAAGGGCAATGTCGGGATAATCCACCGATTTGCATTCGAGGACGCCGAAATTTTTATACTCCACGCCCCGCTCCTCCAAATGGGCGATAATCGCCTGCATCAATTCAAATCCACCATGATCGCATCCCAATGCTAACATACACATTCACGCTTCTTTCTTCCAATTTCGTTTTTTCAAGTCCCGTTCTGCCTGAGGAAGCCGCAGGTAGGTAGGCTGCAGCTCGTCAGCAGTTTGAACCGCCCCGGCAAGGAACCGCGCTCGCGCGGCCAGTGCCACCCCAACAGCACGCTGATAACGCATCCTCTCAGGGGAAGGCAGGCAGTCAATTCCAGAACGTTTTAGCTCATTATAACACAAAGCCGCGCCGTCGCCAACTAGATATGGACAAACTTTTAAAATTTTCAACTCCTGCGCCAACTCCTCAATGGACATTGCCCGGTCGGCGCATCGACGCGCCGGTGCAGCTGGTTCCTGCAGACTCGCCGCCCCTTCCCCACACGCAAACGCAAACAAGGCATTGTATACCTGGGAGCAGCGGGCGTCCATTACAGGGCAAAGCAATACTTCTTCCCCCACATCGGATGCACCCGACAGCATATCGGCCGTCTGCCAAGCCATCGCCTCGAGGGTAGACACCCCCACACAGGGCCGGTTCAGAGCTTGGGCCATTCCCTTGACTGCCGCAACTCCAATGCGTACACCGGTAAAGGAGCCTGGGCCATTGGCCACCGCAAAGCCGTCCACCTGTTCTAACGTCATACAAGCGCAGCGCAGCAGGCTCTCAACCATCGGCATCAGTGTCTGGCTGTGGGTTAGCCGCACATTCACAAAAGACTCGGCCAGCAACCGGCTGTCATCCATTAAAGCAACGCTGGCGGATACCGCAGAACATTCCAAAGCCAGCAAAATCATAATATTGTCCCCCTTCGCCGCCAATCAGACCGCATTTGGTATATCCATATCACCTTTCTGCATCAAGCTCGGCGGGAATAGGGCCTTCCAGTTCAATTACGCGATCATCGGGCTGCTCCCCCCGCTCAAAAGTCAGCCGCAAAGCCGTATCAGGCAGCGCGTTTTCAATGTTTTCGCTCCATTCGACCGCCAGAACGCCCCCCATCTCCAAATAATCGAAAAAGCCACAGGAAGCAAGATCCTCCCAGCTTTCCACTCGATACATATCGAAATGGTAGAGCGGCAGACGACCACCCAAATATTCATGTACAATCGCAAAAGTCGGTGAGGAAACCTCATGGGAAAAGCCAAGCCCCCGTGCAAGTCCCCGCACAAAGGCGGTCTTGCCCATTCCCATGCCGCCAAACATAGCAAGCAGGCTGCCTTCAGGCAGGCATTGTCCCAACCGTATGCCAAATTTTTCGGTTTCAGCCGGGCTGTGCGTAACAATCCGCATGAAGCTTCCTTCTCCTTTCGCTTTTTAAAACAGCCCCGAAATACAGCCCTCGTCATCCACATCAATGCGCTCGGCTGCCGGTGACTTTGGCAAGCCCGGCATGGTCATGATGTCGCCGGTATAAATCACCACAAATCCAGCTCCAGCACAAAGCCGCGCATCCCGCACCGTAAGAGTGAATCCCTTTGGCCGCCCCAGAAGAGCTGGGTTATCAGACAGGGAATATTGTGTCTTGGCTACACAAATCGGGAGATCTCCCCCTCCCAACCGTTCAATTTCAGCAATATTCTTTTCCGCTTGCGAGGTAAACTGCACTTGATCTGCGCCATATATCCGCTGCGCAAGGGTACGTATCTTGTCCGGGATCGAAAGGGAAAGCTCGTAAATGGGCGAAAACGTGCACGGCTGCTCGCACGCGCGCACCACCTCATCGGCAAGCTCAACGCCGCCCATTCCGCCCTGAGCAAAAATATCGCTCATAGCACAGCCTACGCCCCGCTCCCAGCAATACTCTCGCACCATAGACAGTTCCTCTTCGCTGTCACTGGAAAAACGGTTGATCGCCACAACGACCGGAATCCCATACAAAAGCATATTATCGATATGAGCGCCCAGATTGCACATTCCCTCGCGCAGCGCCGGAATGTTTTCCCGTGTCAACTCGTTTTTGGCAGCCCCGCCGAAAACGAGTTG
>CABQCM010000098.1 GCA_902462665.1 uncultured Oscillospiraceae bacterium
CCCACCCGTTTTAAAACGCGACAAATTGCTTTTCCCAGAGCGCCGTCGTCGCGATCGCCGTACAATACAATAAAATGCACATTACCGCCGCCTTTCGGTAGCAGTATACGCAGTCGGGGACGCTTTATGCGTTTTCATTCGCATACCTTTTTACGCGCGGCACGGTCTGTCAGGCCGCGCGCAAAGCATTACTGCGCGCAGCAATGTGCGGGCGCGTCGGGCCGCAGTGCCTTTTCAACCGGGCTGTCGCTGCGCCGCAGCATATGCACCATTTTTTTCGCCGCCTTATAGATATCGCCGCAGCCGAGGGTCAAAATGAGATCACCCTCGCCCGCGCGAGACAAGGCTGTGGCAGCGATTTCATCAAAATCATCGCACAGCACCGCGCCGGGGATACGCTCGCAGAGCTGGGACGCCGTCACGCCGAATGTATTGATTTCCCGCGAACCCATAATCTGCGCCAGCACCACCTGGTCGGCCAACGACAGCACCTGAGCAAAATCCTTCATCAGCAAAAAGGTTCGCGAATAAGTAAAGGGCTGAAAGACCGCGATAATCCGGCGAAAGCCCATTTGCCGGGCGGCGGTCAGCACCGCCTCCAGCTCGGTGGGATGGTGGGCATAGTCGTCGGCCACCGTAATGCCATCCTTTCGGCAGAGTATCTCAAACCGGCGACATACGCCGGTAAAGGCGGACAGCTCCCGCGCAATATCCTCCGGTGGTATTCCCTGCTGCCAGGCCACAACGGCGGCGGCCAAGGCATTCAGAATATTATGCCGCCCCGCCACGGACAGCTCAATGCGCGCAAGCCGTTCCCCCCGCAGCATCCAGTCAAAACGATAGCATCCACCCGAGCACTCCACCCGATCGGTATAATGATCGTTCTCGCGGGTAAAGCCAAAGGTGGTTACTTCCGCGTCAAGCCCCGCAATGGCTCTGAGCACCCGCGCATCCTCGCCGTAGGCCACCACCCGTCGGGCCTGCGCCGCAAATTCACGAAAGGAGCTGACCAGGCGATCACTCGTGCCAAAATATTCCAGATGGTCGTCGTCGATATTCAGCAGCACGGCGGTATCACGGCGCAGATGCAAAAAGGTATCGGCAAACTCACAAGCCTCGCAGACCAGACGCTCTCCACCGCCCAGTCGTCCGTTGCCGCCTAGAAAAGGCAGGTAACCGCCCACAATGGCCGACGGATTTTTTCCACCGCTGAGCAAAAGCTGCGCAATCATGCCGGTGGCGGTCGTTTTTCCGTGCGTGCCGGCAACGGCGATGACCTCGCTATACCGGCGGCTGACCGCGCCAAACAGCTCGGCGCGCCCCACCTGCGGAATGCTCCGGCGTTCGGCCTCCTGCCGTTCGGGATTATCGGCCTGAATGGCCGCCGAATAAACCACCAAATCAGCCCCTTCCACCAGGGAAGCGTCATGCCCGAGATGCACCGGCACCTCCTGAGCACGCAGACGGCTGAGATTATCGCTTTCGTTGCAGTCCGAGCCGCCGACCGTATAGCCCATCTCGCGCAGAATCTGGGCCAGGGCGCACATCCCAGCCCCGCCAATTCCGATCATATGTATCTTTTGTACCGAATCCAAACAATTCACACGTATCACCCCGTTTCATTCTATTCCAAACGGGGAAAAAGGTTCTAACGCAAAAAAGCGGATACCGGGCGGCCTTTCACAGGCTTTGCCGCCACTCGCGCGGAGACATATGGTAATACTCTCGAAATTTACGGTTAAAGGATGACGCGGTGCGAAATCCCGTTTTAGCGACGATATCGGCAATGGGCGCGTTCGATGAGCGCAGAAGCACCGCCGCCATTTTGAGCCGCACTTCATATAAATAGGTCATGGGAGCCATCCGCATACACCGCTTAAACACACGGCGGAAATAGGTTGTGCTCAAAAAACAGGTTTCCGCCAGTTGTCCGACCGTGATATCCTCCATATAATGCTGCGAAATATACGACAGCGCAGGCAGGATAGCCTCGGTGCCGCCGCTGTCGGCTTCCTCTGGTTGGTCCGCCTCGTTATCCCGCCGCAGCCAGACACACAGCGCCTTGAGCAGCAGCACACACAGCTCCTCGCTGTCCCACCGGCGGTTTTCCAGCTCGGCGCACAGCATACGCATGGTATAAGTCATACCTCGCGCCGATAAAACGGGCCTTGCAATAAATTCAGGGAACTCCAGCCCCAGCGCCTGCGGGTCGATGGTGAGGAAATACCACTCGCTGGGATTATGGTCGGGGCTTTGGGCAATGTGGCGCTCACCGGCCAGCACAATAGAAACATCCCCCTTGCCAAAGGGAAAAAGCCGGTCCTCCACAAAGAAGATTCCCTCTCCCTTGAGGCAAAGCCCAATCTCCACCCCGTTGTGGTAGTGCATATCCCGTTTGGTGTTGTATCTCTGGGTATAAGGGAAGAAGTATAGCGGTTCACTCGACAAAGGAATTTCGATATAGCGACCAAAAAAAGATTGTTTCTGCACAAAACCTCACCCTTTTTTGCTTGAAGTGTGCTAATTATAGTGTTATTATACCCACAGACAACCCATTTGTCAATCTAACTATGAAGGAAGCGAAACTGTGAGAAAAATATGTTTCTTACAGCAAGGGATAGCTGGTTTCAAACAAACCGCCAGATCAATTCCTGCCGCTTCGAAAGGATGAGCGATTATGCTGGAACAACAGGATTGGATTACCTATGCGCCCCACATTCTCACCGAGTGGGAGACCTGCTTGGCCGAGGGTCGGGATGTGGAGCAGTACAAGCAGCTGATCATTGACATTCACAACCTGCAGGGCAAAAAAGAAGCTTTGGCTGTGGAGGCCGGCAAACTGCTGCTCGACGCTCCCATGCGGGAGGATTTCCATTATGTCGAGCCTTCCGACCTGGAAGGGATTCGCGCCCAGCGCCAGAAAAACCAGCCCGTTTTTGAAAACCACTTGAGCGAGGCCGAATGGCGTGATAAACTGCAAGGGGCCTGGATTGGACGTATCGCAGGCTGCCTTCTGGGCAAACCCATCGAAGGGATCCGGTACGCTAACCTCAAGGATATCCTGCAGACCACCGGCAATTATCCCATGTCCCGATACATTACCTCCGACCAGTTTACCGACGAGCTGTGTGAGCGTTCGGCCTGGCCGCTGCGGGACGGCCGCTGCTGGGCGGACAACGTCAAAGGCATTGAGCCGATCGACGACGATACCAACTATCCCGTGCTCGCTCTGCGCATCATGCAGAACTATGGATGGAACTTCCGTCCGGCCGACGTGCTCGAGGCGTGGATGACCTACGATCCCTATTTGCAGGTCTGTACGGCCGAGCGCATCTGCTACCGCAACGCCGCCATGGGAATGCTGCCGCCTGAGACTGCCACATGGCGCAATCCCTTCCGTGAAATGGTGGGCGCGCGCATCCGCGGCGATTTCTTCGGCTTTGTCACCCCCGGTGAACCCGAGCTGGCCGCCGAGTTGGGCTGGCGTGATGCGACCATTTCCCACGTCAAGAACGGCATCTACGGTGAGATGTACGTCTGCGCCATGATCGCGGCGGCGGCGGTGTGCGACGATATTGAGACCATCATTGAGGCCGGGCTTGCCCAGGTCCCGGAGCACAGCCGCCATTACGAGAGCATGCGTCAGGTAATTTCCTGGTATAAATCGGGCGTTTCGGCGGAAGAAGCGATTGAAAAGATTCACGAGATTCACCGCGAGGATCTCTTCAGCGGCTGGTGCGACACGATTTCCAACGATATGATTGTCACGATGGGCCTGCTTTACGGCGAGGGTGACTTTGGCCGCTCGATCTGTCTGGCCGTGCAAGCCGCTTTCGATACCGACTGCAATGGCGCCACGGTCGGCTCCATCATCGGTATCCGCAACGGCAAAAAGGGCATCGACCCCTACTGGATCGCCCCCTGGCAGGAGCGTCTGCACACTGCGATTCTCGACTACAGCGAGGTCACCGTTGATACGCTGGTGGAAAAGACCCTCGAAGTTATGGCGAAACGCGAACAAAAATAACCGGTGTATCTGCTGCACCGGCAGCTTGCCGCCGTTGGAACGTCCGACGGCGGCAAAATCCGTTTCATTGCGCCGCGCTACTATCCCGCGTTTTTTGCACAAGCTTTGTAGCGCCGACATTCTTGTTATCATTTGGCATACGTCAACGCGGCGTACGGGCAGCATGGCGAATTTCGCCGTGCTCCGGCGCGTTTCCCGCAAGAATCACGATTTTGCTATACAAAATTCGCTCCCATCTCCAAAGAAAGGAAAGCTTTCGCAAAGCGAAGGCTGTGGTCATCATCATGCGCAACATTCTTGTCATCGGCAGCATTAATATGGATCTCACCATTCACACCCCCCGCCTGCCCCGGCTGGGTGAAACCCTGACCGGCTCCGGGTTCGCCACCACCCCGGGCGGAAAAGGGGCCAATCAGGCTGTGGCCGCCGCGCGGTTGGGCGGCAAGGTGCGCATGATTGGAGGCGTGGGCAAGGACGTTTACGCCGACCGGCTGGAGGAAAATTTGCGTCGTGCCGGTGTGGTGACCGACGGAATCGGTGCCTTTGATGCCTCCAGCGGCATCGCGGTCATCACGGTCTGCGGCGGGGACAATCACATTATCCTCGACCGGGGGGCCAACGAATGCATCACCCCTGCCGTCATCGAGCGCAACCGCTCTCTGCTCGAATGGGCCGATTTGGTTCTCTTTCAGCTTGAAATCCCGCTTGATGCTATCGTCTGCGCGGCCGGTCTGGCCCGGCGCTGCGGCGCACAGGTTCTGCTTAATCCCGCCCCCATGCAGCCGCTGCCCGACGAGCTGCTGCGCAATACCGATATTTTCGTCCCCAACCAGCATGAGGCGGGGCTGCTTCTGGGACAGACCATCGAAACGGTCGAGCAGGCAAAGGCCGCCGCCCAAGAATTGACCGCGCGCGGCATTGCTCAAGCCATCATTACCCTTGGCGGCGACGGCTGTGTGGCCGCCGGCCCGGACGGTGTATTCCACGCAGGAATCTATCCCGCCGAGGTGGTTGACACCACCGCCGCCGGCGACTGCTTCATCGGCGCTTACGCGGTGGGACTATGCGAAGGGATGTCCACCCGTCAGGCTGTGCGTTTTGCGACCGCCGCTTCTTCCATTGCGGTTTCTCGCCGTGGGGCAAGCAGCTCGCTGCCCGAGCGCGCGGAGGTAGACGCTCTTCTCTCTCAGCCGCTTGCCATGGACTAAAACTCTTCAAGGCTGAAACCGCCTCACCTGGGAATTCCGTGGTTTTCTCCACGTTGTTGGTATAAAGTTCATAAAAAGCCGCGGCTGGTGGCGTCTTGCCATCAGCCGCGGTTTTTTGTTTTTTGCGCGCTTGTTTCAGGTCTCTATCCGCGAATAATCCGATCTACCACAAGCTGGCGGAAATCCTGCGAAAGATTACAGAAATAGGCCGAGAAACCGGTCACCCTCACCACCAGATCCGGATGCCGCTCGGGATGAGCATGCGCGTCGAGGATGGTGTCCTTATCCAAAATATTGATGTTGACCAGCGTGCCGTTGAGATCGCAGCAATAGGTCGTGAGGAAGCTGACCATTTTGGCCACGCCCCCCTCGTCCTTGCCGAGAATGGGATCAATTTCCAACTGGATGGGAGCCGTATTGCCCCACATGGGCTGCACCGACGAGACAGCCAGCGCCATGGCGGTCAACTCGCCTGATTCCTTAAAGCCAGGCAGCGGATTCGCGCCGTGATTGATGGGCTCGCCCGCACGGCGGCCATTGGGAGTTGCGCCCAGCACCCGGCCCATGGGCAAGGTATTCGCCCAGGAGAAAAGCCCGGGAATCATGTTGAAACCATCCTTGGTGGGCCCTTTCTTGACCGCCTTGACAAAGATATCAATGAAACGCACGGCGTATTCGTCCGCCAAACTTCCGCCGCTGCCGTAGCGGGGAGTGCGGGAAA
>CABQCM010000099.1 GCA_902462665.1 uncultured Oscillospiraceae bacterium
ATCTGTAAGTATGCAGGAGGAAAAAACTATACTCTCCTCACCGAAACCGGCTACCTGATGTTGGTGAAGTCGTTCACGGATGAACTTGCGTGGCAGGTACAGCGCGAGCTGGTGAATAACTACTTTAGAGTACCGGTGCAATCAACCCGGGTGGATGATGCTACCAAAATGCAGAAACAATTAACTACTTTAAACGAACTAGTTGCGATATACAAAATCAAAAAGGAAGAAAAGCTATTGCAGGCACTCAAAGAGTCCATCTCTGCCGTTGCTGTGGATTTTCTTGTTGTCGCAACATGCCTTGATCCAACTCATTAAGGAGGAAACAATATGGAACTGTTATCGTACATTATGGACAACGCATTGATTCTCATCCCCGCACTGCTGATACTGGGGCAGATTGTGAAGGGAATGCAAAAGATTCCCAACAAGTGGATTCCGCTCATTCTGCTGCCCATCGGCATTACCGGCGCGCTCGCGCTGGGCGGCCCCAGTGTTGACAGCGTTGTGCAGGGCGTGCTCGTCACTGGCGCTGCGGTCTATGGCAATCAGGTCGTCAAGCAAGCGACGAAAAGTGAATAAATAAACAACGCCCTCGGGTAACCGCCGAATCCATCCGCGGTATTTCCCGAGGGCTTTTTGCAGTATTTTTAGTTAGTCCATAGTATGTTCCATATCCAAAGAATTGATATATTGGTCAAACTCCACCTTCTGCTGCTTCCAATAAACAGCATCCTCTTCAGTAATCTCACGAAGCACTCGACAAGGATTTCCGGCTGCTAAAACGCCCGAGGGAATGGAACGGGTAACCACCGAACCTGAACCAATGACCGTTCCACTGCCGATTTTGACCCCGCCGTTGACTACAGCATTGCCGCCAATCCAGACGTCGTCGCCAATCTCAATTGGCTTTCCATATTCCACTAAGGTGGACCTTACAACGGCATCCAGCGGATGCAATGGAGTATAAATCCCCACACGTGGCCCCAGCATCACATTGTTGCCGATGGTGACTGGACAAACGTCTAGGATAATGCAGTCATAATTAGCAAAGAAACGGTTCCCCACCGTAATATTGCATCCATAATCGCAGCGAAAGGTAGGTTCGATATACACATCTTCCCCTATGGAACCAAACAACTCTCGAAGCAGTTGCGCACGATATTCCCCCTGCTCCTCACTCGTGCTGTTAAACAGCCGAAGCAGTCTTCTAGCGCGCATCAAATCTTCCATCAACGCATCATTGACACGATACAGCTTGCCTTGCGTCATACGTTCCTTCATGGTCATGTCGTAATATCCTTTCCGCCGGATTTAGAAATTGTATCCTCCGCCGTCATTCCTTGTCCTCTTTACAATACTCCAGAATATCTCCCGCTTCGCAGCCAAGAGTTTCACAAATCGCGGCCAATGTGGAAAAACGAATGGCCGATACTCGGTTATTTTTAATTTTGGATAAATTCACATTGGAAATTCCCACTCGTTGCGCAAGCTCATTGAGGGACATCTTTCGTTCCACCATCACTCGATCCAACCGTAAAACTATTTTCCCCATATACCCTCGCCTTTTCACTACAGCAGTCCGTCAACGTCCTTTTGCAGTCGAATGCCATAGACAAACGCCTGCGTAAGACAAAGAACCAATATTCCAATCACAAAGCTCTCAAAACGAACGCTGGATTCAATCGATTCTACCCCAAGGACAAGACGGGAGATACCACTCATCACCAAGCCGATCAACGGAATCGAAATCATAAAAATACCAATTTCCCGCAGCATACGCACCACGTCGTTTTGAAAGGGAGTATGCCCCTGTGCTGTTTTTAGAATGAGAAATACGTTGCGAAACACCATAGCCATGAGCGATAGAATCATTATCGCGCTAATGAAAAACAGCATCACAGCAGTCATATGAATGGTATTTCTCGCATCAACCACCGACATTTCAAAACCATACGTCGACAGCGTATTGCCGCCCACTTCAATTCCTTTTTGGAGAACGCCGCCCAACCAATCTCTGGCCGCAACAGAACAAACCAATCCGGCCGCCATCAGCCCGGCGGCAAGCCAATGGACAATTTCCAGTCCCTTCGATGTCACTAGGATGACCTTATTCAAAGCTTTCATTGCAATTCCTCCCCAACAATTGGTTGTGAGGAGTATAACACGATATTTAATGTTTGTCAACCTGTTTTTAATTTATAACGTTAATTTATTAACCTATACCATTAATGCCCATATGTAAATCAAACTAAGCCGTCAACGCCAATATTTGCGGTCCAGGCTGCGATATTGCACCGCCTCTGAGATATGCTGGCTGTCAATCGCATCGGCCGAATCGAGGTCAGCGATGGTGCGCGCCACTTTTAACACCCGGTCATAAGCACGCGCCGACAACCCCAAACGGTCAAACGCCTGTTTGAGAAGTTTGCGGGCCGACTCGGTCATACCGCATACCTCCCGCAGCAGCGAGGAAGGCAGCCGGGCATTGCAGCCAACGTCAAGCCCTTGATAGCGCCTATTCTGAATCTCTCTGGCGCGGTTTACCCGCTGCCGGATACTTCGGCTTGATTCGGCAGGAGCCTGTCCGTCCAAAGCCTCGAATTCCACCGGGGGAACCTCCACATGCAAATCCAAACGATCCAGCAGCGGACCCGATACCCGGCTGAGATACCGCGATACCGCCCCGGGGGCGCAGGTACAAGGCTTGGCCGGATGCCCGAAATAGCCGCAGGGACAAGGGTTCATGGCCGCGACCAGGGTGACATGGCAGGGATAGGTCAGCGTCCCGGCCGCGCGGGAAATGGTAATGCGCCCATCCTCTAAGGGTTGGCGCAAAATCTCCATGGATTCGCGGGAAAACTCGGGAAGCTCATCGAGAAAAAGCACCCCATGATTGGCCAGAGAAAGCTCGCCCGGCCTTGGAATCGAGCCGCCGCCCGACAGTCCAACCGCGGATATAGTATGATGCGGCGCACGAAACGGCCGGGTGGTAATCAGCGGCTGGCCAGGCGGCAGAACCCCAGCGATGGAGTGCAGTTTGGTGGTCTCCATGGATTCCTCCGGCGTCATATCCGGCAGAATAGAGGGCAGCCGCTTGGCCAGCATACTTTTGCCCGAGCCGGGAGGGCCGATGAGCAGGATGTTGTGCCCGCCCGCAGCGGTGATCTCCATCGCCCTTTTCGCCAAGGCCTGCCCCCGCACTTCCGCGTAATCCAACAGCGCCTGGCCGTTCTCGGCCGCCGGTGAGGCGGGAGAACATTCCTGCAAAGGCTCCAGTCTTTTGAGATGGCGAAACAGAGCGCCGGCGCTCTCCACACCAAATACCCGAAGCCCCTCCACAACCGCAGCCTCGGGCGCGTTGACGGCAGGCAGATATAGAGTATGAAAGCCCGCCTTCTTGAGCGCAATGGCCATGGGCAGCACTCCATTCGCCGCGCGCAGTTCTCCCAATAGGGACATCTCCCCTACAAAGGCACAGCCCTCTTCCGGCGGCGGGATTGCGCCCGTTGCCGCCGCAATGGCCAAAAAAATAGGCAAATCGTATATCGGCCCCTCTTTGCGAATGTCCGCCGGAGCAAGATTGACGGTAATACGGCTCGCAGGATAATCCAGCCCGAGATTTTTAATTACCGCGCGCACTCGCTCGCGCGACTCTCTCACCGAAGCATCGGGCAGCCCTACAATATCAAAAGCAGGTAACCCGCCTGAAATAAACACCTCCGCCTCCACCGGAAAGGCGTCCATTCCAAACAACCCCGCCGAATGCAGCTTTGCAAACATGGCCCGTCTCCTTTCCCAGGCTATTTTCCCACGCAAAAGCGGTGGAACACCGCGTCCACCACGTGGTCGGACACCCGCTGGCCGGTACATTCCAGCAGGGCCTCCAATGTGCCGTCAAGGCAAACCGATACTGCGTCCAGGGTCATCCCATCGCGTACCGCCTGGATTCCCTCGTCCAGCGCAGCCATCCCTCGCTCCAGACAGGCCCGCTGACGCTCGTTGGCCAGCATTCCCTGCGACGTATCCATATCGGACAGCCCCAGCAAATCGGTCACCGCCTTTTCCAGACGGTCCATTCCCGTGCCGGTCATGGCAGAAAGGGTTACCCGGGATGTAAAATCGGCTGACAACTCGCTCGCCTTCCACACGGGAGGTAAATCCTCCTTATTGATGACCGCAATGCTGCGCCCTTTCGGGCATAGCGCCATCAACTCGCGATCCTCCTGCGACAGCGGCCGGGAACCATCGAATACCGCCAGCACCAGGTCGCATTCCGTCAACCGTTGGCGAGTGCGCTCCACCCCCAGCCGCTCGACCTCGTCGTCGGTTTCGCGCAGCCCAGCCGTATCCGCCAGCCGCAGAACCACGTCCCCCAAACGAACGGTTTCCTCCACCACATCGCGAGTGGTACCGGCAATGTCGGTAACAATTGAGCTTTCTCGTCCGGTCAGACGATTCATTAAAGCGGATTTTCCCGCATTCGGTCGCCCGGCAATGACGGTAGATATCCCCTCGCGCAGCATCCTGCCCTGGTCAAACTGACCCAGCATATCCGCTAATCTACGTCGTTGCGCCTCAAGCTCCTCCAACAGCCTGGGGCGCTCGACCGCCGGGATATCCTCCTCCGGAAAATCGGCCCAGGCTGCCATCCAGGCCGCTGTTTCGGTCAGCGACTGCGTTATTCCCTCCAGCTGCCGGCCTAGCGCCCCCTCACGCGCCGCCAGAGCACAGCGCGCCGCACTGTCTCCCTGCGCGCCGATGAGATCCATGACCGCCTCAGCTTGGGTTAAATCCATCTTTCCGTTTAAAAAGGCCCGCCGGGTGAATTCGCCTGCCTCGGCCAGACGTGCGCCCGCCTCCAACACCGCCCGCAAAAGACGGCGAACCAAATACATTCCTCCATGACAGGTAAGCTCCACCACGTCCTCTCCCGTATAGCTGTGGGGGGCGGCAAACACCAGCGCCACTGCCTCGTCAATGCGTTCTTCGCCCTGCACCACCCAGCCGTAGTAAGCCCGATAGCCCGGACTGTCGGCAAGAAGCGCCCCGGAGGCGGCACGAAACACCCGGTCGCAGACCGCTCGAGCGTCATCTCCGGAAATACGCACCATCCCCACGCTGGCAGCAGCCTGCGCGGTGGCAATCGCAGCAATCGTTTCGGCCATGAACAACCCTCTCTTTCGGCTGCCAAGCAGCCAAACGTCGATTTAATGCACCTTTAGTATACTGCTTTTCCATCGTTTTGACAAGTCCCTCCAGTATCAATCGCCTGGAGTCTGTCTTTTTGTTTCTACTCTAGCACTTGCTCTTGATTTCTCATGATAAACTGCCTCCAAAAAATACTTACGACTCATGGACAATCAATTCGCCTGTTTATTTCCAATCTTGGGGATAGGTTCTTGTATTTTTCAAAAGCTCGTCTACAAATGCTGCAACGTCCTCCCCTGTTATTTCCAAAACGGATTTACCGTCTGCCGCGCCTTCCTCAAACAAATCGATCAAGTCATATCGTACCTCTATCATGTCGTAGCCGGAACCTGCCGCATATGTTCTTGAATTCTTTGAAACACATACTGATAATCTTTCGGCAATACCGTTACTCTTTCCACTTGTTGTTATATTGACGTTTGCTTTTTATGATTTTTTTGAAGAAAAACTCCCATTTTCCCAAAACTGCTGTAATTCATTCCGTCACGCATCATTGAGTGAATAAAATTTTCGCGCATGCCCAAGTTCAGATCGCTTTTTTGAATATTGACCAGGTTTTTTCTCAAGTCTTACCAAAATAGTATAAACAGTTCCCTCAATAACATCGGTAAACCGTGTTTCCCCTTGCCAAGCGATAGTAAAAATATAAAAAAGTAGTGGACAACAGACCGTGATGTCTTCTGTTCACTACTCGCTGTATGGGGCGGCCAGCCGGGAACTCAGC
>CABQCM010000100.1 GCA_902462665.1 uncultured Oscillospiraceae bacterium
TGTTTGATTTTCTGCATCCCTATTCCTTGAAAAACGCCTCCAATGTCTATGGAGCCAGCCTTTCGGGCAGCGTTATCGTGCTCGACGCCGGGCATGGCGGCAACAATCCCGGCGCGGTCGCCTCCTTTGGCGGCGTGCAGTATTGCGAGGATGAAATGAATTTTGCCCTTGCCTGCCGGGTACAGGATGAGCTGGAAAGCTTAGGCGCTACGGTGATCATGACCCGGGATACCGACGTGGATCTCTCCCTCTACGACCGCACGGTAAAAACCCGGCATTCCAAGCCCGATTTGATGATCTCCATTCATCGCAACTCCTCGGTCAACGCCTCAATCAACGGCTTTGAGAGCTATTATTATCAGCCCTATTCCATGCCCCTGTGTGCATCGGTAAACCGTCAGGTCGCTTCTGTGTTCGGTCAGGATCGCGGCACTCACTACATCACTCCCATGTACGTCACCCGCATCTCGGAATGTCCCGCAATTCTCATCGAATGCGGCTATATGTCCAACGCGGGCGACATGAGCAGCATGATTCAGGAGAGCTTTGACCAAGCCCTCGCGCAAAAAATCACTCAAGGGATTGTAGATTACTTCCGTGCCATTGCATAGACGGTTTTTGCTCCTCAGCACAGACCGCAGAAAGCCCGGGAAAACACGAAAAAGGTTTCCCGGGCTTTTTTGATACAGAAAACTGGCACACAGGCCAAAATAGCGTCTCCATTTTCCAACCCTCTCTCGATAGGATATCGCACGAAATTCGCACTTTGTCTCATATTTTATCCCCCTCAGGCATAACAATGGGTGTAGAGATATCGAAGCAAAGAGGGTGTTATGTTGAGGGGGACATTAGATAAGCGCACGGTGATCCTGGGCGAATACATTGTGGAACACAAATCCACAGTACGCGCCGCAGCCAAAAGCTTCGGAATATCCAAATCCACGGTTCATAAAGATGTATGTAAATAGAACGCAAAAGGAAGGACGGAAATCCCCGCCCTTCCTTTTTTTAATCTGTTTCCAATTTGCTTGCCAGCTTGCTTATCCATGCCTTTTTTACGCTGTTATAGGCATTTTGGTATCTTTGTTGCAACTCCTGCACTTTCTGCTTGTCGGTATAAGATTGGTAGCCACTGTTGTGAGCGATGCCATTCGCTAGATTATACCGAGCCTGACCTACGTCACGACAAAACTCTTCATATTCGGATTGGGTCAATCTGTATTCCTGTTTGTTGATTGTTATCGTTCTGCTAGGCGCAGATGGAACCGCCGAGTTATACCCCAAACGATAAAGCCGGACAACCTCCTGCGTGAGTTCGTCGCCAGCGTATCGATTAAACGATGCGGTCAAGGGATTAACCGTACTGTTGACAGCGTTTAATACACCGCCTCCAACGCCGTCAATACCGCTCCTTTTCACTTCGTTGCCCCACATGTCAATTTTAGCGCTTTGCGTGAATGAATAACCCGGAAAATCGTTGAGGAATTTAGAACCGATGTTGAAAAAAGCATTGTCGCTGTAAGTGGAACGGCTCGTGTTATCTAGTCCGCTGGCGATTCCCGCAACCGCGTTGGGTAAGATAGAACCCGCAATGCTGGCCGGTATCCGCTCCCCGGCACGTTCGGGATTCAGCTCCCCGCCATAGTCCACAAAAGTCTCTTGGAAAGAACCCCAGGGAGACGCATCGATGGCCGGGTCAAAATACGCTTTCAGTACCCCGTCCAATATTGCGGCGCCCTCATCGCCCGCCTGAGCGTTCTCGTGAATCTGCTGTAGTTCGGATACCGTCTGAAACATCGAAATCAAGGTGGGGGATAAGTCGCCAATATCGGCGCTGGCAGGGCCAATATTCAGCGAATATTCCTTGCTCCCCGTAGATTGTCGCAGCGTCGAATTGGAGTTGACGCTCAAAAAGCCACCATAAAATCCAACCCCCGCTAATACCGCCGCACCTAATCCCGTCACACCTTTTGCGGTTCGATAGATCGCGTCGGTCATATCGCCTCCGTTTTGCCGGAGGATATGAGATAGACCTGCTATAATTTGCAAGGGATTGTTGTCGATCACAGCCTGATCCAATACCGCTAAGTTTGTACCCGCAAACGGCATAACTCCCAAATCAATGGCATTTCCAAGAAAGGGAAGTCTTTTCAAGCTGTTCACCGCGTCGGAAAGTTTTCCTTGCGTGTGGAAGGTATAATATTTTGCGGCTTTCATCGCCTCAGCGTATACTTCGGGGGTCATTTCGGTCAACCCTTTGGCCTTCATCATGGAACCAGCCCTTTGAAAAAACACGAATTTAGCCGCAAAGATATCTTCTTTTTCCAGCGCGTTCGATACTTTCTCGCTGTATTTGTTGAGCCCTTTGTATACAATATTTTTGTCTGGAAATATCTGATCGTATCTTCGCCCGGCCATATAGCGCGGGTCTGCGTGTTTCCCGGTGCGGCTGTATTCCGCTATGCCCATTTCCTCCCAGCATTTTCTGATCGAAACTTTTCGCGCCTTGCCGTCCGCTCCATGCCGCCACGCTACGCTAAATACCCGGTCGGCTTCGTCTATCTTGCCGATCTTCACTAGAAAATTTTCAAAACCAGCCGCTACCGCGTCATTCGATTGCATGGTAAAATAGTTAAAAGCGTTTGACAACATGTTTGTAAAGTGGGTTTTAGGATTAGTAAGCATCCCGGTTTTCATAAGCGCCGAAACCGCAAACTTCTTTTGCATTGGAATTCCTTTCGTCATCGTGTCAAACAGTTCATGGTATGCATGCATTTCTGAAAGCGAACCCGGTTTCTCCGACTTGATTTTCTGCGCTATGGAGATAAGAGTCTCGGCCTTTTCGTCGGTCATGACCGGGATTTGCAGCGTCTCGCATAGGGCGACGCGGTATTTTCCTTCCGTGCCGCCGCTCAAAATCCGGTATACCAGCTTCTCCGAGTTGGCGGCGTTGCGGTGAATCATGTTGAATTTCTTCGCCGTTTTTTTGACTTCGGCAGCGTCGTCGTCAATCTTGAAAAGCCGGTTCAGTGTCGCAACCCGCTTTTGCTCCGCGCCGGTATAAATCCGCTCCCTCAGAGCCTGCCGCAGAGCCTCGGCTCCTTCTCCCGTCGCGCCGCTCTTTTCGACGATAAATTCCACCAAATCGTCCTTTTGCGTGCCGGAATAATAATCGTCCATGAACTTTGTCCAGGTCAGTCCCTTGGCTTTCATACCTTGCTGAATAGCCCTGTCCATCGTCGCAGCGGGAATCACATTGTCGATTTCCTGCGCAAAGTTGGATTTGAGAACTCGCAGTTGTTCCGGGCTGTTCTTGTATAGTTCCACAGCTTCATCGTATACCCTGCGCCACGTATTTGCATATCCCTTTTGGTTATTGACCATATCGCCAAGGGCAGTAATTTTAGACAGCGTATCGGTAGCATCGGGCACCTTGCCACGCCCTTCGATTCTTTGCGCAATCTTAAAAATATCGTCCACAACGCCCGCAGTCACAGTGTCTACCTTCTGCGGTGCTCCTTCGGCACGATTTACCGAATTCTGCAATCTGCGCAGCATGGAGGGAATCAAGCTTTCTTTCGCCGCAGTCTTGCTGACGTAATCAGCCACTTCGCTTTGCATCTCACCATAAATATACCGATATACCCGCTCAGCGGCCTCTCCCTCCAAGCCCATTTGCTTTACTACACTTTCGGCAAATACGCCGATTTTATCGCCTTTAATACCAGCGTCCGCAAAATCAGCCAACCGAAACCCTTGCTTGCTCATTGCCTCCTGAAGCAGCGGCGCAATCGTCTGATCCAGCATCAGCCGGTCAGTCAAATCAGTCTGCAACCATGAATTCATAGTTTTCAGCATAGCGGGATCATTGGCGAACTTGGTTTTAGCAAGCTGCTGTGCGCCCTCCCATACCGAACGCATTTCGGCGCGGTGCTCCACCACATATTTTGCAAACTCCCATCGATTCATTGAATTTGCTTTTTGTGCGATTTCCGGCAGACTTTGCTTGCCGATGGCGTGCAGCTCGTTGACCATGCGCCCGGTCAAAATCGTTTCGTCGCTCGGGATACCACCCTTGCCCAGATTTTTTGCTGAATGTTCAATCCGGCGCAACAGTACCGCGCTGGAATTATTCAAGGCATCCACCTTCTGCTTGATTCTGGATGTCACCTTTCTGGCCGCATCCCCCATCACATCGGGGGCGCGGGCCGCCTCGTCGTCCAGTTCCTTAGCCGCCTTGAAAGCGTTGCCCCGAACCGCCTCATTGTCCGCCCTGTGCGCCTTTTCCGCAAATCGGTCTAATGCTTTGGTGCCCTTTTCTCCAACGACCTCATCAATTATTTTCCTGGTCTTGTGCAACACAGCGGTGGGAGAATCATAAAAGAAGTTGGCCGCCTGAACCGTCCGACCCGACTGGCGCAGATTCTCGTCAATCGCCTTGGCAATGACCTCGGCTCCGTCGTAATCCCCAGCCGCCACCTTTTGATCTTGCAATATTCTGGCGGCGGCAATGTCCTCCGCGCTCACGGCCAGCTTAGCGTCGGTCAAACGCCGCATGACCTCCGCCTCACCGCCCGGCTGCGACAGCATCTGCTGCGCCGCTTTTCTCTGGGCGGCGTTGGTCTGCGGAATGTACCGTCTTTCCACTCCGCTAATCGCGGCCAGAAATGCCTCATCCTCCACTACCCGCTCCTGGCGCATCAGCTTCGTTAAAAAGGAACTTAAACTGCCGTTTTCTTTCAGGTAGTCTTGATACTCCAACGTCGCCTTAGCCTCATTTAAGGCCTGCATTTCAAGCGACAGGCGCGTCTGCGCGGCAACGTCGTTCGCCATAATCGCGTGACTTAACTTGGTGTCAAGCCTCCGGCTCAGCGCGTCAATTCCCTCTATGTCTTTTGGAAAAGCCCCCGAACTTTTGACCAGCTCAATGTATTCCCGCCCGGTGACTTCCCGTTCCAATCCATCCTCGCCGATATTAAATTTAGCGTCCAGCGGCACATCGGTGGTCGAGCGCGAAGCGTTGATAATCACCCGCTCGTCGCCCAGCTTTTCCCCCACATCCGCAACGGGATTTTCAGAATTCCTGATATTCTCAAAGACTTCGTCGTCCAGTTTGTCACTGAATCCACGTTCCGCCGCGCCCACGCCGCGCGGAACCGCTCCGGCCTCGTCGGCGGCAACGGCGGCCGCATCCATAATGCGAATGTGAGACGCGGTATCTGCCCCCGCAGCCTCCGCCTTGCAGAGGATAGAATCGCTCTGTTCCAGCACAGTCTTGTATTTGTTTTTAATGTAGTCTGAAAAGCCCTTGGGGTCGCCCAGCTCGTCCGAAGCTACCCACCCCGGGTCAATGGTATCCTCTAACCATTCCTGGGCAATACGGCGCTGTTTCGGGCTTTTGATGCTATTGATTTCGTTCACTGTTCTGTTTGAAAAGCCATCGGTCAAATAAAGCTTGTTGACGTATTCGATAAATGCCGCGTCGCTTTTCAGCGCGTCGCCCATCTCGTTCAAGACTTCATCCGCTACCGCGTCGCCGTACTGTTGGCGAACCGTCGTGTTGATGGTTTCGGCCATTGCCTTGCGCCCCGCCGTCGCGCGGGCGTTCATGTCGATGTTGTTTAAAATCGTTGCATCTTCCGCAAAGTTATCGAGCAGCATTCGCGATAGGCTCTGCGTTTGATCTAGAACCGCCTGCTTGTAAACATCTCGAACTGATTCTGGTATGTTCTCAGACATTGCATCCAAATCCAGTTGGGAGAGAGTAGTAATGCCGCGTTGGCCGTCCAGAATGGTTTCAACTTCTTTTTTCACGGCCTTGGGCGTTGCTTTTTGGCCCGACGCTTCTAATGCTTCTTTCGCTTGCGCAGTGGCCATTTTATTCGTCGCCATGTTACGCGTGATCTTGGTGGCCTGTTCGTCACC
>CABQCM010000101.1 GCA_902462665.1 uncultured Oscillospiraceae bacterium
GTTCGATTATGAATGCCGATACGGCGGCGGTGTTGTCTGAGATGATGAAGGGGTCGGCCGTTCATTCTTTTGGTTCAGGATTTCTCAGTGATTACGGGCTTCGATGCAAAACGGGTACGGCGGAGGTCAAATCGGGGGACGCTCCTCATTCCTGGCTAGTTGGTTTTTTAACCGATGATACGGCGCCGCTGGCCTTTGCCATTGTGGTGGAAAACGGCGGTTCCGCCTCCGCTACCACCCGCCCCATTGCCCAGAAGGTGCTTTCCGTCGCGGCCGAGGAAGTTCGAAAGAGCGACTAAGAGGCGGGACTCTGTTTGCTGCGCAGGGTGGTCGTTTTTCGACTGCACTGCGGTTGCGACGAACATATTATACGAGGATACAGCCCCGAGGCGGGGCGGTTTATCAATGCGGATGTGGTCTTGAAAGTTGATGACGATCGAATGCTATCGCGAGTTTTGAAAATCCAGTGAAAGCAACCATCTTATATGCATTTATCACTGTTGGTAAGAAGGTCTTTGGTTCGTTGCTTCCAACGGGAAAGAAGGTGTGTTCATCGATGAAACGAAAAGAAATTCACTGGTTAGCCCGAGATTATAAAGATTTATTTAGTGGAGGATTGGTAGTAGCTTCTTGCTCGTTAGTTCCTAGTGTCTTATCGGTTCCTATGACCAAAAGCAGAAATTATCCATATGGATACTCACTATTTTCTTCTGTATTTGTGGTTTCATGTATCTTAATGGTCGACATATTTGCCATCTTTATGACCGTCTATAATTATAGGTATTTGTTGAAAAATCAGCTTAGCGAACCACAACCGAAAAAGCAGGCTTTTCTATTGATATGGGAAAGTCTGTGCTTGTGCGTGAATATTTTTCTGTTCGTTTTTAGTCTTATCTAAACATAAGGGGGCCTCGGTAAGGCGGGATTCGCGCAGAAAAGCGGGAGAAGGAATCATGTGGTTCTACTACGACGCGTGGGGACGTGTGCTCACAGTAGATGGCGTTGCCCGCGGTTGCTTTGTACGATTTTTTTACAGCCGAAATATTCCAAAGCATCGGATGACGGAACAAAAGCGCGGCTAGCAAAACCGCAGGTCAATGCCGAGCGTGCTGCGAGCCGCCCTTTTGATTATCAGCAGGTGTGCATACCCTAATCGAGTGATGATATGTGGATGGAATGAACAAGAGGCAGGAGAACGATTCTCCTGCCTCTTGCTTTTCCTTATGTGCAGACCTATGCTTTAAAGTACATAAAATCCTGACAGCGAATCATGCCGTTGTATAGCTTGCGGCGCTTGTCGGCCGGTCGGCCAAAGAGCTTTTCAAAGCCCTCGTGGGGGCTGATGATCGAATAACGGTAGCCGCGTTTTTTCTCGAACACCTGGCCCATCACACGATAAAGCTCCTCCGCCGCGCGCACGTCCAACAGCCGTTCGCCGTAAGGCGGGTTGCATACCACCACGCCGCGAGGCGTGTCAGGGGAAAAATCTCGGATGTCGGCGACGTCCGCCCATAGGCAATCCTTTACGCCGGCCTTAACCGCGTTCGAACGGGTCAGTTCAACCGCATCGGGGGAGATATCC
Source organism: uncultured Oscillospiraceae bacterium (assembly GCA_902462665.1). Taxonomy (GTDB): domain Bacteria; phylum Bacillota; class Clostridia; order Oscillospirales; family Acutalibacteraceae; genus CABQCM01. The sequence goes on from CABQCM010000101.1 coordinate 1,583, forward strand.
CAGCCAATGGCGCGAAAATCGTTTTTTTCAATTAAGTCCAGACAGCGTGCACGCTCGGTCCGCCATATCGCGGAATCAAAACAGCCCCAGCGTTCGGCGCTGAAGGCGCGGCGCAGCCCGGGCGCAATGTTTTTAGCCAGCATGGCGCCCTCGATTAACAGGGTGCCCGACCCGCAAAAGGGATCGTAAAGCACGCTGTCGTGATAAAGGCGGGCCAAAATGACCATGCCGGCGGCAAGGGTTTCTTTCAGCGGCGCTAAGGTCGAATGTTCGCGGTACCCCCGTTTGTGCAGGCCCGCGCCTGAGGTGTCGAGAGTCAAAGTGGCCCGATTCTTTAAAATGGAGAATCGTAAAGAGTGAACCGGCCCGGTTTCCTCAAACCAATCCTTGCGGTAACATTGCTTGAGGCGCTCTACCGCTGCTTTTTTAACGATGGATTGGCAATCGGGAATACTGTGCAACGCCGACTCGATGGACCAGCCCTTCACGGGGAAAGCATCGAGCGAACCGATATAATTTTCCAGCGGCAGAGCCTTGACCCCTTCAAACAGCTCGTCGAAGGTACGGGCGGGAAAGGAACCGAGCACCAGCTCCACCCGTTCGGCGCAGCGAAGCCAAAGATTGGCCCGTGCAAGCAGCGTCGCGTCACCCTCAAACAGGACGCGGCCGTTTTGAGCCTCAACCCGGTCTGCGCCCAGAGCACGCGCTTCGTCGGCTACGAGCCCCTCCAAGCCGAACAGACAGGGGGCGTTAAATTGCAGAATGGTATGCATGTAAAGATTCCTTTCCTGTGAAAAATCGAATCTGTTTTTTTATAGTTACGTCATGCCGTAGCGACCAACCGTACGGTGATAAAATCTTCAGTATAATGTCCGCTCTGCGGACATTATACCACACTTTTTTCTTTAAATGTGGCAAGATGCCTACAGAATTCCAGAACAGGATACCAAAAGAAATTGTTTAAAGTGGTGAAATCATCCGATAACTCCTGTTGAAGAGTTGACGGGACTATTGTAACGATAAACAATACCATCGTTTGACAAGGAGAAACACGGTTTATCGACGTGCAAAAAACGCTGGCAGTGTTGTCCTCGTTGCCGGGCGGTAGCCCGGATGCCTCGTCCGCCTCGCCAGACCTTCTTTTTCACGGACAAAAAACTTCGAAAGACCTGGCTTTCACGGCAAAAGGGCGGAGAGACTCGGCCGCAGACTGCGAGCGGGCTGTCGCCAGGCCGCTGCCGAGAACGCTGCGAACCGCCCTTTTGGCTGTCAGCAGGCGTGTGTGCCTTTGTCAAGCAATGGTCTCCAAAACCCATAATGTAAAAGTTTGCACAAACGGGAATGAAATGGCATTGTGGATGCATCCTATTTTAAGAGAAGGAATGCTGTAATTTTAAGAAAAACAGACGGAAAATGGCGTTGAAATAGATCCTTAATTGACATTTGCATTTTTATGTGGTATATTTTATGAATCATGCTTATAATTAACAGGTGATAAAATGTATTTTTCTGCAAAAAACGACCGTTTTGTAAGTCTTTTTCGCACTGTAAAATCGCTCTATATGTATATTTTTTTATTTGCATTGCTGTTCATGCGCACGATTGTTCCCGTTTCTACGCGAATTCCGGGTGTGGTGGATTCTGTAGTCTTTAGCCTTTTGGCGATTTCGGGCTGTTTGTTGATTGCAATTGATTTTTTTAACACCCGGGATATGTTTCGAATTAAATATTGGTATCTCCTCGCTGCATTTTTAGCGGTGATGGTGATTTCGTCGGTGATCAACCGTCAGTTCGATTTTTTGGGCAATATCAAAACCATTATTTTTTCAGCAATTCAATTTTTCGTCTTTCTATCCGTTGCTGGGGGCTGGACGCGGGAACACATTAAAAAATCGGTACGGTGTATCGGGGATCTTCTTTCGCTCTTTATGCTGGTATGCAGCGTGATTTCCATCGTTCAATTCGTGATGCAAATCGGCTACGAGCTGCCGTATGCCCCAGGGGAACAGCGGATTTGCCAGGGCTTTTACGAATCGAGACTGTTTGGGATTTATCAGGATCCGAACTATTCCTCGGTCACGGGAATTCTTTCTATCTTCCTGTGTATGTACAATTTCCCACGGGTGAAAAATATTTTTGTCCGTATTTTTTATGCAGTGAACATTGTGGTTCAATATATGTATATTGTTATGTCTGGTTCCAGAACGGCGGAAATATGCCTTTTGGCCACCATTTTTGTGGGCGCATATTTTGTTTTTAGAAAGTATTGCTTTAAGCTGGACTTGAAACGAGCCACGGTCATTCTGGCTTCGGGGCTGCTGGCGATTTCCTGTGCAGTAACGGTTTATACCTCTGTGCCAGCCGCAAAATATGTGTTGCAGTTTGCCCCGTCGGTGATCTCCGCAGAAGAAAAGCCGACGCCGGTTACGTTTAAGCGGGCGGATGTCGAAGGAAACCCCGATATTTCCAATCTTCGTTTTAAAATCTGGGAGAGCGGTGTAGAAATTTACAAGGGCCACCCGGTTTTCGGCACGTCGCCTCGTGCGCAGATGTCCATTGCGAAGGCCGAGTATCCCGATGGCTTTGTCGCACAGCGAAATTACCTTTTGCACAATGGATATTTGAATGTTCTGGTTTCTACCGGGACGGTCGGCGCAGCAGTTATGTTGTGCTATATTGTACTGGTTTTGGTCATCGTCGGCAAAAAGTTTTTTGGAAAAAGAAAGCGGTCTTATGATCCGCTGGCTCTCACAGCGTTGATGATTGTTGTCGTTATTGCCATTGCCACGCTCTTCTTAACTGAAATTTTCTTTTCCAATTCGGTATGTGCATTGTTGTTCTGGTTTTTCCTGGGCATTTTGCTTCGTCTGTGCCAGGACGATCCCGAGCCGCAGGCAAGCGAGATTCCGGCGGCATGCGAGGCTGTCCAATAGGTTGATGCTTTCCACAAGGTCGTGTTGTGATCAGCGCGGCCTTGTGTTTTTTATCTTGTAAATATTGCGTAAATGGTATAGTCAAGATATTTTTGTCCAGAGTTCGCGTTCCCTCTTGTCATTCGATAGTGCATGTGTTATCCTAGAATCCAAGAGAAAATTTAGCTTTCAGGAGGAGAATGGTGGAAAGGCAACTTAAAATTATCATAGAGAATTGCCCTCAAAATCACAAATGCCCTGCCGTAAACGTTTGTCCGGTAGGGGCGCTGTCACAAACAGAGTTTGCGGCGCCCGAAATTGATCAAGAGAAATGCATCCGATGCGGCAAATGTTCAACCTTTTGTCCGAAAAAAGCGTTGGTATTATAAAGGTAAGCTAGAGCGGTTTTTGAAAACCGCGTCCTGATCGGCAAAACTCTGCTGCATTGATGCTGTCTTGACTGCCGAGCAACCAACGAACCCGTTCATAGAAAACACCCCCGACGAAATTTTTCGTCGGGGGTGTCTCTTACAATACTTCATTTTTGTGCGACGGCTTTTATAGATACGTACCGTCCAGCCAGTCGCGGTCAAGATATTCATATTGATATTCCGAGCCTAAGAAAATGGCTGCCACCAGCATCAGGGTGAACAGCAAGGCGAGACCGTTGAGAATCAGACCGGCGATGGTCATGCCGGTACGGTTTCCCTTCGCGCAGGCCACGATACCCAGAATCAGGCCAACCAGGGAGGTCAGCCAGCTCATTGCGGCACAGCAACAGCAAATTAACGCTATGCTGATAATACCCAATACCATACTGGCAATGGCCAGCCCATTGAGAGGCGGAGTAACTGGCTCGCGCGGGGGCTGATAGACTACCTGCGGCAGGGGAGGGGGCGGATAGGCCCCCTGCGTCGGCACACCATAGCCGGTCGGAGGCTGCGGCCCGGCGGGAACGCCTTGCTGCGGCGCAGCCTGCCCGGGCGTGCCATAGTATGTCGAAGCTGGCCGGGGCGGTACCGAAGGAAGGCCGGTATAAGGCACTGGGCCGGGAGCTTGCGCCATTGGCGGTGCCGGGGTAGAATTTTGTGACGGTATGGGAGGAGGTGTTTGCTGCGCCGGGGCGCCGGACACCGGCGTCATACCGCCCATCGCAGACGGCGTAGGCGGCGCAATGGGGGGGATTTGCTGCACCGAGCATTCGGGCATAGCCGGTACGGGCGGAATCCCTCCCGCAGGCGTTTCCGATTGCACTGGTTTTGTCTCCGAGTCGCTGGTGGAAACGACATCGGGAGTCTCTCTCTCGTTTTCGTTCAATTCGGTCACCTCTTTCTAATTTGCTTGCTTTTTTGTTGTTTAAAACCATAGACGGAGCAATCAACGCACGACGCATCGACTTTT
>CABQCM010000102.1 GCA_902462665.1 uncultured Oscillospiraceae bacterium
GAATGCAGTCAATGTCAGGGCCCCATTCGGAGTCTCCGAGCCCCTGCGCGGTATCCACCGAATAAAACTTTAGGGTGTTCTCACCCGCTTGAAGAGAGAGGGTGACTGTAGTCGTACCGAAGTCTGTCCAGCCCGGCAGAGCAGGGGCTTGTACCAGCTTCCCATCGGCTCCGTTGACCCCGATGCGGAAGGTGCGTCCATCGGCACAGCCGGTGTAATTCACCTCGACCTTATAGTCCCCGTCAGAGGGCGCCTCCACCCCGGTTATCACAAACCATGCCGCGCCGTTCATGCCAAGCGGGCCGACCGTCTGTCCGCCCGACGCTCCCTCGGCGTCCTTCGCGCTCGCATGGACCGACTCACCTAGCTGAATTTCACATTCATACAGCCGGAAGTCCGCAGCGGCGTCTCCCAATACGGGGAGCGCATTTCCACACAGCAGCAACAGAGCCAACAGTGCAGACAGCATCCGAATTTTGCATTTCATCTTACATCCTCCTCTGCATTTTACGCTCGTTCATACGATACCATCGGGATATAAACGCTATTTTTCCTAAAGCTTTCTCTCCCATAGCGCCAAATTTTGATGGTTTCGCTGTATTTATTATAGCTTAGGGTTACTCTGTCTTGAATGATTCCTTGTCACCTGAAACCTAGCCGTATGTAACTATTTCATTTTCCTTTTTTTGGTCAGCATTTTATATTCTATCGCATTATTCATCGTAATTTCAGACCTCAAAGCACAAAAAAGGGAAGGCTCTATGTCCTTCCCTCGAAACAATACACTATACAATATGTCGTAAATGGAATAAAGTCTTAACGAAGCTTTTTGTATAACACCAGCGCCGCCGTGATAAAGATAATATGTATCACATTAATCTGCATCTCCAGCCCAAAATTCAACTTAACGATGGAGAAGTTAAACAACGGCGCGCTATTGCCCGACAGATTTCCGATGGAAACGCCCGCGCCGCGGCTGAGCCATTCCAGCCAAGGGATTCCAGCCACCAACTCACTGACCAGCGAAGCGAGCACCACGCCTGCCAAGACAAAAAAGATTAAGAGCAGCAAATTTTTAGATTTCATCATCATCACCCCGCCTTTGCTATGCAAAAGGATTTCCTTTCTATCGCAATTTGTTTTGGTTGCATTACAAGGTTTACCCCCGATAGGGAACAACCGGTTTCGGCAGACAAAATTCCCCTAAAACTAGATGAAAAGCCTCGAAATACGACCGTATCCCTGCTTTTTTCACCGTCGTTTTAAAAAATTTCTCATCTGCCGAAACTGCTTTACACCGAAAACAAGGAATTTTTTATGAAATACAGGCCAAAAAGCGCAGAAAGGCTTATCGCCTTTCGAGCATTTTTAACGCTGTAGTTTGCAAGAATTTCTTGTTTTCGGCGGTTTTCTCCCTATCTGGTGGAAACCAAGAACGACGCGTTAATGCTCAGACCCTGCCGGTCGAGCCAAAGCCGCCTGTGCCGCGGTCGGTTTCATCAAGGCTGTCGCACTCCTCCACCGGAAAGCAGCAAACCGGCATTACCACCAGCTGTGCGATGCGCTCGCCCGGCTGAATGATATAATCAGCCTCGCCCTGGTTAATGAGCCCCACCTTAATTTCTCCCCGGTAATCGCTGTCGATGACCCCAACGCAGTTGGACAGCGTAACGCCATGTTTGACGGCCAGGCCGCTGCGCGCAAAGACAAAGGAAGCCAGATGACTTCCTGGCAGAGCGGCTGCGAGACCGGTGGGAATCAGAGCTCGACCGCCCTTAGGCAACACCACAGGCTGATCGATACAGGCGGTCAAATCCAGACCGGCCGAGCCTTGCGTGGCACGCACGGGAAGCACCGCCTGCGGACGAAGCTTTTGAAAACGTATGGTTTCCTGTTGCATTATGATCACCTTTCGCTAAATAGACCGGATATCGATTGCGAACCGTCTTTTAGCCATCCCCTGCCGGTCAAGGGATGTTCCTTTCTTTTCTATTTTTTATGAGGCATATGGATGAAGCCGTTACTCTGTTTTAGCAGACCGAGTCATATGCGCGCCGGAACCTCTCGTCTGACTACTTCCCCGGTAATACAACCCACGCGTATATTCCTCCGGCGGCGGCCCGCCTTGTTCATAAGCCATCAGCACATGAGACGCTTCCTCGGGAGTCTCGATGGTCAGCCAAAGCATCCCAAAAGAGGCAAACGTGGCCTCGTGCAAACGGTCGGCCATCCAAAGAGGCCGCGAATTGAGCACCTCCGAGCAGCCGAAGCGGCATACCACGGGAAAATCAATACCTTTGCGGTCAGTCAACCAGCCCTGCCCTTCGCAGTTTCCGCCCAAAAAGCGGCAGTCCCCTCCGTTTGCCACAGGGCAATTGCGCGTCAGCATCAAGGGAAGCCGCCCGTAGAGAAGCAGTCCCCCCTCGCCCACTGCCTGGGCTTGAGGCAGGGTCAGTTCCGGATTGAGAATCCAATCTGCCGCCCCGGCGTGACGCAGCGACCGCGCGGCGGAAGCATTGCTGATATTCAGCCCGTCGCTCGCGCATACCCGTAGGCCAAGCTCTGCCGCCGTGTGCACCGACGCCACATTATGGGCCAATGCCGAAGTCACACCGAGCGATCCCAGTTTGTCCATGCGCTGAACAAGCGCCTCTTCCCTTCCAAAAAAGCCGCGCGGTAGATCCATCCCCACGGCGATGCCCGCTTCGAGCAGACGACGGAACACTCCATCCTCCCATTCGGCCGGCAGAAAGACCCGCTCCATCCGGCGCAGAGGCTCCATTGCCGCGGGAAGCTGGCTGGGCTTTCCAAACCGAACCCACAGCGGCAAAGCGTCTGGAGCGGTCTCCCGTTTTGGGGACGCGTTAAGCGTCCTGTTGCCCGGACTCATCGAAACGGATGTCGCGCTCTCCCAGCATTGCGCATCCAATGGCACGGGCTGTTTCGCCGCCCTTTGCTCCATCAGGGAATCCAGCGCCTGCCGGCGCAGTTCGTTGATTTGCGACAGCCGTACCCGTACCTTTCCGACAGGAAGCAAGACCGAATCAATCACAAAGGGAGTTCCCCCGCTTTTTTGAAGCTGGCGCTCCAGCCGCTCGCTCTCCAACGCAGGCAGTTCCTCCACGCCCGTTGTCAGGCAAGCGTGTCCTGCATGCCCCTTGTCATCCCACGCTGTCAGTATCAGCCGATTTTCCTCCGCCTCCAGCGACAGGGTTACCTTCACCGACTGACGTTCGGTGCGGTAAAGCGCATGTAGGGGTGCATAGGTTTCCTTTGCCGCGCGGCTGTCCTCTCCCGTTCGCCGACCGAACATGCCGCTACCGCGCTTTCCCTCATAATAGGCCGCGGTCAAGCCTCCGCGCGAAAACACTGTTTTAAGCCGCTCGGCCTCTTCCGATTCAACGGTCGCACCGTCCAAGGCCAAGCGATACGCATGCACTGCCGCAGCGACATACTCCGGCCGTTTCATACGGCCCTCGATTTTCAGAGATGACACCCCCAGAGCCGAAAGCGCCTCCACATAAGGCAGCAGCGAAAGATCCATCAGGCTCAAATCAAAGCCTGTGCCGCCCGGCGCACGAAAGGGTAGCCGGCATGGCTGGGCGCATTGTCCCCGGTTGGCGCTGCGCCCACCGAGCATCGCGCTCATGCGGCATTGGCCCGAAACCGACATACACTGAGCCCCATGCACAAACGCCTCAATCTCCACCCCCGCCTGACGGGCGGCGGAACAGGCTGCGGCAATTTCCTCGCGGGTCATTTCACGGGCCAAGATCACCCGATCGAAACCAAGAGCGGCCAAAGCGAGCACCCCCTGCGGGGTATGCGCGCTGCACTGGGTGGAGGCGTGCAGACGAAGCGTCGAGGCGCTGCGCCGCAACAAAGAAGCCAGCCCGAAATCCTGCACAATCACAGCGTCCACACCGGCCTCGCAGGCTGTTTGAGCAACCTCCAGTGCTCGTGGCAGCTCATCCTGTCGAACGAGGGTGTTCATCGTCAAATGAACATCTACCCCCCGCGCATGACAGTAACGACAGACCTCCTCGAGAGAATCCAGCGTAAAATTCTGTGCATTTTGCCTCGCATGAAACGGCCCCGCTCCAAGATAAACCGCATCTGCGCCGCAGCGCACAGCTGCTTGCAACGCCTCCCAGCTTCCTGCCGGGGCAAGCAGCTCGATATCGGAGCGACCCCGAGCGACCCTATCCATTCTTTTGCTGCTCCTGACCGCGCAAGGAAGCCAGTTCATGCCGCAGCTTCATTAATTCACGGTTGGCTTCGTCGGCCTCAAGGCGGGCGCAGGCTGCCTCCTCCACCGCCGTCTTAAAATCCTCCTGCAATTTCTCATATCGGGCGGCGATTTCTTTCGCCTTACTCTGGAACCCGGCGTTCTGGATAGCCGCTCCCTCATGCTCACGCTGTAGCCGCACCAATTCCGCCGAGGCCTTTTGGGCATTATCGCAGCTTTCCAACGCGGCAAAAACCGCCGCCATCGCTGTGGAAAAGTGTGAGGAACGGGACAATTCCTCGATTCGTTGATTCAACTGTTCGGCAAGAGAATAATAATATCCTTCTTCTCCCTGATCAGCCAAAATGGAGTATTCAAATCCTCCGATAAAAAGCTTCACTTTATTGGACATAACTTTAGGGACCTCCATCAATAGATAGCATTCATTATACACCATTTTCTTCTCCCTGAAAAGCCCCCAAAGGCAGACTTGCGACCGTCTGCGTTATCATTCGACCTTTTTTATGCCGGCAAAAAACACATCGGGGAGCGAAAACATCCGCTCCCCGATGGATTCTTCTGCTTACTTAGTAAAATAACAATAGTCCAATATGACATTTCCTTGTTCATCCGGCGTCGTAAAACGCGGGCATGTACAATTCTCAAAGGACCACACCATCCCCTGTCATACTGTGCGTCTCGCCTTTCTCACCATATATCCAGCAAATTCCCACAAGTTACTAAACAATACCTGTTACGCACAAATTGGCTAAAAAAGCGCTTATAAAATACAGTGTTTTCCCCAACGATTGATAAGCTAAAAAATGTGTGGAAACAACAACCTCTTCCCTCTAACGCTCCAACTGCATATCAGTAAATCGGTCGATGTGCCTTTTGGATAAAATTCTTCCTGTTGATTGTATTTGAGAGTATCCGTATTACCCACCATTAATAATACAATAACTACCATTCCGTTTTACAAAAAGTGTAACATCGCGTAACTTTTTATCGTCTTGGGAGTTTTTATTGAAATCAAAATGTGAGAACTAGTGAGCATCATCCAGTTATCACCCCCTAAACCCATTTCGTTGTTCAGATAATCGATGATATCTTGAATTAAGAATCCATCAAACATGACTAAATTAGTATATTGAATTGTGGTTTTCTGTGTTTGGGGAATTTTAAAAGGATGATTTTTGTCATAAGCAATTCCGTTTTTCCAATGAAAAATTTCAAAATAATTATTATAAAGTACAATTCGTGGAGCAAAAAATAATACTCAATAAAGTTGCTATTAACCATGTCCAAAATATTATATAAAACAAAATGGAGAGAAGCAGCACTCCAAGTTTTTGTTCATTAAATAGCAACTCCATAACCATCAATGGAACTGGAATAAAAAACGATACAACACATTAACATCATATTAAATAGTCTGATAACAATTTTTTCATCATATCACCTATTCAAAAAACGCCCTAGCAGAAACATCACTGCCGATTGCCCGTTGTGCTGAGCTAAATCCGTATTAACAAACCCTCCCGTCTCTGGGTCGTAGTAACGAGAATTCAGGTAATAAAGCCGGGTGATGTTATCGTACATATACCCACGGTAACGGAAGGGATTCTCATAACCCACCTTCCATTGGGCACTTCCGTACTGGA
>CABQCM010000103.1 GCA_902462665.1 uncultured Oscillospiraceae bacterium
CGCTCATTCGCGTCACGGCTGCGGCAATCCACGAATTTTTGTACCCGGCTGGCCAGATCGTTGGAGGTTTGCAAAGTTTTTTTCAGATTGAGCCGCTCGCGCTCGGAACGCTCGCGCGAACGCTTGTTAATCAGCACCTGTTCGGCAATCTTTTCCGCCTCAGCATGGTTTTCAATAAAATAGATCTCGAGCTGATGACGGAGGAAGTCTGTCATTGCTTCTTGAATAAACCGATTGGTAATGGCCTTTTTGGTCTGATTTTCATACGAGGTCTGGGTAGAAAAAGAGGAAATAACCAGCACAAGACATTCCTCAATATCTTGAAACACAACCCGGCTCTCATTTTTCTGATATTTGTTGTTCGCGCGCAGATAAGCGTCAATTTGAGAGACAAAAGCGCTGCGCACCGCCTTTTCGGGCGAGCCGCCATACTCCAAGAAGCTGGAATTATGATAAAATTCTTTGAGCTGTACCGCGTTGGAAAAACACAGCGCGCAATGAATTTTCACTTTATAGTCCGGCTTGTCGGCCCGGTCACGGCCGACACGTTCGGCCGACCAGCTTTGAATTGAGGTCAGCGCCTTATCCTGTGCCACCTCGGCAGCATAATCCGCGATACCTTGATCGTATCGATATTCATAAACGTCGAAGCTGCGGCCATTTTGGTCGCGCAGCAGAAAGGTGACCCCCGCGTTGACCACGGCCTGTCGCTTTAGAATATCCTGATAATAGGAAAGCGGCACATCGATGTCGGTGAAAACCTCGAGGTCAGGTTTCCAGTGGGTTTTAGTTCCGGTAGCTTTGCCGGTATAAGGCTCCTTATGCAGCCCGCCGACGTTTTCGCCTTTTTCAAAATGCAGGGTATATTTGTAGCCGTCCCGGCGGCATTCCACATCCATATATTCCGAGGCATACTGGGTCGAGCACAAACCAAGGCCATTAAGCCCCAGCGCGTACTCATAGCTGTCTCCCTGCAGGTCGTATTTTCCCCCGGCGTACATTTCGCAATAAAGCAGCTCCCAGTTGTATCGTTCCTCTTTGGGATTGTAATCGACCGGGATGCCGCGGGCAAAATCCTCCACCTCAATGGAGTGATCGGCATAGCGGGTGACAACAATTTTATTGCCGTATCCCGCGCGCGCTTCGTCAATGGAGTTGGAAATGATTTCAAAAATGGAATGTTGGCACCCATCAATTCCATCCGAACCGAAAATAACGCCGGGGCGTTTACGGACACGCTCGGCGCCTTTGAGAGAGGAAATACTTTCGTTGCCATAGTTGTCTTTCTTTGGCGACATGCTCATTCTTCCTTAATTCAGAGATTCTTTGATTTGAAACCCGCGTCCACGTTATAATGCGCATCTTTTCGCATTTTCATGCTCAAACACGGGACAAATCCATAGGTATTGTTCACATAGAATATATTATATGTTACACGATAACCAGCGGCTTTGTCAAGCCAAATAGACAAAAGCTACGTCTATTTTCCACCCATAAGGTCAAACATTGGCCGGAGCGTTTGGAACCAGCCGGGGACATCCGCACACTTATTTTTACGCCGGACTGCCTTGGAGCGTTACCACCACAGCTTGTCATTTTTGCGGGAGAACTCCTTCGCCATCAAAAGAGGGGATATAAATCGCGTCGGCTGCGGCGATATCCTGAGAATACCCCTGCTCTATCCCGCTGCATCGCAGATAATTTTTGGCCCAGGCATATTCCGAATCGGTCAATCCGCGGCCCAAAAGCGGATCGTCCACCGCGCGGCCGCAGGGAACATATTGTCCCATAAGAGAAAAGAGAACCTCGCCGTGGGGGAATTTTTCGCTCACCCAATCAATGACCCCACGGGTATTTTCCTCGCATCCCGGCAGCACCAGATGGCGAATGAGCACCCCCCGGCGCAGTAGCCCCTGTTCGTCAAAAACAGGGGAACCGACTAATTCCAGCATCGTCGTAATGGCCTTCTTCGCCACAGTGAAGTAGTCTTTTGCGTCGGACAAACGCTGCGCTAAATCAGCGTCGCTGTATTTGAGATCGGGCAAAAAGATATCCACCAGACCCTTGGTACGCCGCAACGTCTCAGGCCGTTCATAGCCGGAGGAATTCCAAACGATAGGAACCTTGGGCTTTGGCCGGAAGGCCTCCAGCACCGCGTCGGTATAATGGGTGGGATTGACCAGATTGATGTTATGCGCTCCCTGAGCAATCAGCTCCTGCGCGATTTCTCGTAGGCGGGCAATCGAAATATCCAATCCCTTTCCACGATGACTGATTTCTTCGTTTTGGCAGTAGAGACAGCCCAGAGGACAGCCGGAAAAAAAGATGGTTCCAGAACCCCGCGTCCCGCTGATACAGGGTTCCTCCCAATAATGAAGAGCGGCCCGCGCCACGCGGGGAAGCTCTCCCGCTGCGCAACGGCCGGCTCGGAGCGTGCGATCAACCCCGCAATTACGCGGGCAAAGATGACAGTGCAGCATAGAGGCTCCTTCATTTCAGTAAAGTCGAATATCCTTGTCAGAAAACTGCTTGCAGCTTAAAATGCATCTTGCTCCAAAGGTTCGCCGCAATACCGTGCCAGCGGGCTAAGCTCACGATCAAACACCCGATAGACCGCGTCGAGAATCTCGCCTCTTCGTTGTTTGGCTTCGCTGGGGGAGAGGTTTAAAACCACGTCTTCCAGAACATGCGGCCCAAATTTAAACCGGCCGCAGACAGCGCCTCGTATTTCGCCGTCGACGAGCAGATAGTACAGCGCTTCTTGGCCGTTGGACAGAGCGGATTTTTCCTCTTTGCCCAGACAGCGTACCAGCGGATCTTGGCGCTGCAAGGCGATGGTTCCGTGCTTTGGAGTGGCTTCTTCAGCGCAGCGCAGTTGAATCGCATCGTCACAAAGTACAAAACCGTCTTTGTCGTCCAAACGCCACTCCATCAGCGTGCCGTTTTTTACTAAGGAGGACAGAGCCTTTCGTACCAGTGACAGCGGTTGGGAATAAAATTCATGCGCCGCTTCGGCCGTCAGCCATACCATACGGCGGCATAGCCGGGAAAGTACCGCTTCCAGCGCCTCCTGTTTGGAATAACGATTCAGATTCAGATCGGGATATTCGCTCGACATGGCGTACCAGCCGCGGTCGCCTTCCTTGTCGATTTGATCCTCATAAACCAAAAAGGCTTCCTGAAGACGATGCAGAGCGGGGGTAATTACTTTTACTAACAACCCGGTGGTTTCCTTGATGAGGCCGATATTCATCGGGCCTTCCCGTTCCAGCAGCTCAAGCAGCTCGGTCTGGAATACGGTTGGTCGTTCCAGCGGCTTTTGGTACAGACAGGCAAAAAGCTCCCAGTCGGCTTCGTCCACATACGCAATTTTTCCACCAAAACGTCCTTTGCGGATAGCACGTCGGGCACGACGCGTATTATTATAGCTGGTATCGTCAAAGCCAACATGTCCGGGCAGGGCGGGAGGCGTACCAGGTTCCACCCAGCCGGCGGTGCATACGGGGGACAGATCGCGAAAGAATGCATCGTATTCTTCTGGCTGAGCGGGCACGTTGAGATGGAGACGAGTCATACGAAGGGCTAAAATCGCTTCTCGATTCATTGATTTTCCTCCTGCGGCTTTTTGTCCTTTTTCTTTAGAATATCATATTATCTTTTATATTGCAATCGTTCGTGATATTATTAAAGTACTGTTGACTCAAAACTCCGGCAATTTCACGAAAACGTATTGAATGCAATCGAATCCTGTGATAAAATCAGAGCAATTAATCGAAATTAGATTGGAGAGGGAAAATGATAACCGATAGTTTTGATATTGAATCGGAAGCGAAAATAAATCCGCATCTCAAAGAAGACGCTTCGGTAGTAGATGCTTGTATCATTACCTTTTCCTGTATCATCGAAAAGCATGTGCGGGAGCATTATGATTTAAAACAAATAGGGCAATCGGTAGCTGTTACTGGTAATCTGCCAATATATCAATTTTGTTATAACGGAAGAAACTTTGCCTTTTTGAAGACCTATGCAGGAGCGTCGGCTTGTGTGGCGACGATAGAAGATACTTTATCGGAAATCAAAACCGATAAATATATTATTTTTGGCGGAAGTGGGTGTTTAAATAAAGAGATTGCTCATGGAAAGGTTATGATTCCCACGGAAGCATATCGAGATGAAGGCACTTCATACCATTATGCACCGGCTTCGGATTATATCAAAGTAAGAAATGCCGATGTCGTTGCAAAATTTATGGAAGAACGCAAAATACCTTTTGTCAAGGGAAGAACATGGACAACGGATTCTTTTTATAGGGAAACCGTTAATAATTTTGAAAAAAGGAAAGCGGATGGATGTATATCGGTAGAAATGGAGTGTTCTGCCATACAGTCTATGTGCGATTTTCGGAATCTAAATTTATATATGTTTCTTACATGTGGTGATTTATTGGATGCCCCGAAGCATTTATTTCGAAATGGCGACGGGCAGTATCAAGGAACACAGCATGACGTAAGTCATTTTGAGATCGCGTTGTTACTTGCCGAATATGTAACAGAAAATAAATAATAAAAGAAGATCTTTATAAATATTTTTTGTAAAGCGGAGTTGAACAGAAACAATCTGAAAAGGGCGTGGTATCATGTGTTCAAACTTACGTTTGGACATTCGGATGGTACTGGATTTGTGATATCATACATCGAGCACGGCGTCAAGCAGTATCGAGGAAATGGAGAGGGAAACCGTGAGCACAAAAGTGATTGGCCAATGTTTGGACGAAGAAAGGGCGCTTTATCATCTGCAAGACGCAGAAGTGATTGGTTGCACCTTTGCCGGCCCCGCTGATGGGGAATCCGCTTTAAAGGAATGCCGTCAAGTCGCCGTGCGTGACTGCCGATTTTCCTTGCGGTATCCGCTGTGGCATGCACAGAATTTTCGCCTGGAAAATACGACGATGGATTCGCTGACCCGGGCGCCGCTTTGGTATGCGAGCGACGGTGTCATAGCCGATTGTCAAATCGACGGCGTAAAATGCTTGCGGGAGTGCGAACGAATCACGCTGCGGGATTGTGACATTTGCTCCCCCGAGTTTGGTTGGAAATGCCGCGACGTCACTTTGAATCAATGCGAACTGGAGTCGGAGTATCTTCTATTTGAGGCGGAGAATGTGACAATTGACCAGTTGAATATGAAAGGGAAATACTCCTTTCAATACATACACAACATGCGCATTGATCACTCTCAGCTGGATACAAAGGATGCATTTTGGCACAGCAAAAACGTGACGGTGGAAAATAGCTTGATCAAAGGCGAGTACCTCGGGTGGTATTCCGAGGGACTGACCTTGATTCGCTGCAAAATCGTAGGGACACAGCCTTTGTGTTATTGTAAGAATTTAACTTTGATCGACTGCACGATGGAGGAAACCGATTTGGCGTTTGAATATTCCGAAGTACAGGCTACGGTGCAGGGCAATATTCTTTCGGTCAAAAATCCTTTGGCAGGTTCCATTACAGCCGATGAGATTGGTGAAGTGATTCTTGAAAACTCCATCATGAACCTAGACTGTCGGATACAAACAAGAAAAAAGCCGAAGCTATGAGCGGAAAATGGATTCCGTTCATAAGCGTTCGGCTGTCGGGGTTCAAAACGCTTAAAAGCACCAATCCAGAATTTGAGCGCATACCTGCTCGGTCAGTGCATCGGTGACTTGATAATCGGTACATTGCTTATAATACTGTTCCAGCTTGCCGTGCAAGGTATTGGCGTCCCGCAGCAAAATTACCGCGTCGTGCACCAATTCTTCCATGGCGCGGCGGTTAAATCGCAGATGCTGCTTGTAAGCGGCAATGTCATCCGTCCTGCGAAACCGCCGGGCATGAA
>CABQCM010000104.1 GCA_902462665.1 uncultured Oscillospiraceae bacterium
CGGAGTACGCCCTGCGCTACTCCAAGCGGGGTTACCGGAAGGATGGAGCCATTACCAACCTTCCATTATACCTGGCACGAAAGACAAAAGAACTTCTTTGACAAAGCAGCTCCTCACACTCACTGTGAGGAGTTACCTATCTCTGGTGGCAAGGTCTTTTCACAGCTTCAAAGGGCTTGTTTTTGCCCAAATAATATGTTAGTATGTTTACATGCATACTTTTTGAAGGGAGGATAACTGCAGATGGGTAAACGCAAGAAGGACCTGTCTGAATTCGGCGAATTTCTTGTAGCAGAGATTTGCAAAACAGGCATGAGTAAGGTCGATTTTTGTACAGCGGTTGGGATCAACAAGCCATACTTCTATGAGAGTTTAGCTGGCACGCCCCCATCGCAGGAAATTCTCGAGAAAATGCTCGAAGTGCTGGATGCAAATCTTCTTACGGAAGATAAGATTAAATCCAATGACTTGTTTGACAAGGCTGCTAAATGCAGGCAGGAAATACCGACTGATATCAAAGATCTAATCAGAACCAATCCGGATGAATGGAACAATATTCGGACAGTATTGAAGGAAATGCTTTCCGGCGCAAAATAGAGAATTGGGAGTATCATTATGAATGAACGGTTAAATCGCTTTATAAGCCTGCTGAAACAGATTTTTGAACTCGATAAATCAGATCTTGATTTTGGTATCTATCGCGTTATGAACCTCCGCAAGGCACAAATTGAAGAATTCCTGACAGAGCGTCTGCCGCAGATGGTACAGGAAACACTTGCTCCCTTCGCGCAGGGCAGCAAGGAAGAAATCCGCGCCAAAATGAAGCAAATTGAGGATAGCGTGTCAGAAATGGGCATGACTGTGGATGCGCTCCCCGATACTGCTCAGAAGAAGCAGCAGTATTTGCAGCTCCAGAAGCAGCTTGCGGAAGGTGCTGATCTGGCCGCACTGGAGACGGACGTGTACTCTGCGCTGTATTCCTTCTTCAACCGGTACTATGAGGATGGAGATTTTATTTCCAAGCGTCGGTACAAGGAAGGCGTGTACGCTATCCCCTACGAGGGCGAGGAAGTAAAGCTCTACTGGGCAAATCAGGATCAGTACTACATCAAAACCAGCGAGAATTTCAAAGATTACACCTTCGTTTTCGACGGGATCACTGTCCATTTCCGCCTGGTGGACGCTACTACGGAGCAGAACAATAACAAAGAGAACAAGGACAGCAAGCGCACCTTCATGCTCTTTACAGAGGATGAAGAAACACACCCGGGCATCAAGCGATTTGAATATGATCCGGATGCTGCGGAAATCGTGATCCGATTCGTGTATGATATTCCCGCAGACAAGAAAAAGAAGTATGCAGAGGAGAACTATGCCGCAATTACCCAATGGCTGCTTTCTCTGCGGCGGGCAGAGCTGAATCCCCTGATCGCGCCGATCCCCACTGGCAAAGGCCGGGAGACGACAACCCTATTGGAGAAGCATCTGAAGGGCTATGTGGCGAAGAACACCTTCGACTATTTCATCCACAAGGATCTGCACGGCTTTCTGACGCGCGAGCTGGATTTCTTCATCAAGAGTGAGGTCATGCATCTGGAGGATCTGGACACCGGCAGCGAAGCCCGCGTGGAGACCTACCTTGCCAAGGTGAAAGCCATCAAGCGCGTCGGTAAGATCATTATTGATTTTCTCGCCCAGATCGAGGATTTCCAGAAAAAACTGTGGCTGAAGAAGAAATTCGTGGTGGAGACCAACTGGTGCATCACGCTGGACAAGATCGACGAATCCTTCTGGCCGGAGATTATCGGGAACAAAGCGCAGATTGATGAATGGATCGCCATGTACGCCATCGACGAAGCGGAAGGCTGGACGAACCCGCCGTCCGTCGATTTTCTGCACCTGAATCAGAATCTGATCATCGATACCAAGCATTTTTCCAATACATTCAAATTCAGGCTGCTGGAAAGCATCCCGGATTTGGACGAGCAGACGGACGGCTTAATGATCAATGGCGACAATTTTCATGCGTTGAATTTGCTTCAAGTGAAGTATCACAAAGCTCTCAAGTGCATGTATATAGACCCTCCGTACAATGCTAAATCCAGCGAGATAATGTATAAAAATACGTTTAAGCATTCAGCGTGGCTTAGTTTGATGGAAAGCAGGCTCGGATTGTCAGAGCCGCTTCTGTCTGATTCGGGTGTTGGCGTAATTGCAATTGATGAGATTGAACAGACAAAGCTCGGCGAATTATTAAAGGCTGTTGCCCCGACTAAAAACAGCGTTGCTGTAACAATTGTCCACAACCCGTCGGGACAGCAGGGCGATAATTTCTCATTCACAAACGAATTTGCTTATTTTATTTTTCCGGATGAAAAAGACATCATCGGATTGGAAGTCCGCCCTGAAGTGGAATGGGATACACGAACCTTCAGAGATAACTCTGGAAACAGCAATTTGCGAACGGATGCAGCCAACTGTTTCTATCCCATTTTCGTAAAGAATGATCAGATCATCGGTTTGGGTGATGTGTGCCCGGATGAGTTCCATCCGGAATCCAGAAATGCCGTTCATTCTGATGGAGTGATTGCTGTATATCCTATTGATAACAACGGGATTGAAAAGAAATGGGTTTTTGAGCGTGGAACCGTAGATAGCATTCTTGACGAATTGTGGGTAAAGCAAACTTCAGACCCAATGGACGGGATTGATATTATGCGGACGAAAAAACGTTTCCGCCATAAAACTACTTGGACGGATAAAAAGTATTCCGCTAATAGTTATGGATCCGCTCTGCTTACCGCTATGGGAGTGCCATTTTCATATCCAAAGTCTATCTTTAACGTGCAAGAATGCATTGAAGCAGCATTCGGAGGGAAAAAGCACGGTACGGTTATTGACTATTTTGCAGGATCGGGAACCACTGCTCATGCAATAATGAATCGCAATTTCGGAGATGGCGGTAGCCGCAAGTACATTCTTATAGAGATGGGAGAGTATTTTGAAAACGCAACGATGCTCCGTGTGAAAAAGGCATCATATGCAGTCGATACAAAAGCATGGAAAAATGGCAAACCGCAGAACCGAAATACCGGTATCTCCCAAATCATCAAGTACATGCGGCTTGAGAGCTATGAAGATGCCCTTTCCAATATCCAGCTTTCCGACAACGGCGGACAACTCAAGTCGCTGCTGGGCGAGGATTACATGATCCACTACATGGTGGATTTTGAGAGCCGCGGCAGCCTGCTGGACGTGGAGGCTTTCTCCAATCCCTTCGCCTACACTATGAAGATCACCGAGAAGAATGAATGTAAGGAGCGCAGCATCGATCTGTGCGAGACCTTCAATTATCTGATCGGTCTGACGGTCACCCGGCAGAGCGCTATCTCCTACTGGCTCAGCAAGCCCGCCGAGCATCCTGCTTACGAAGGCGCTGTGGAGTTGGTCAGCGATATCAGCGGACAGTACGCCTTCCGGCAGATCGAAGGCACGCTGCCCGACGGTCGCCGCGCACTGGTAATTTGGCGCAGCGTGACGGATGACATTGTTGCCTCCAATGCGGCGCTGGATGCGTTCTTCACCACCTGCCGCAACAACGCCGAAGATCGCAAGTATGACGTGATTTTCGTCAACGGCGACAGCAACCTTGAAAATCTGCGCGGTAAAAGTGAAGGCTGGACGGTGCGTATGACGGAAACCGAATTCAAAAATCGTATGTTCGAGGAGGCGTGAGTATGGCAGGAAGAACCGCCCCGCAGGCCTCTTTCGACGATCAGCTCGTGCTGTTCCGCTATTTCCTGCATGAGCTAAAAATCGACTCCATCAGTGCTCTCAGTGAAAAGCTGAACGGCAGCGAATACGAGGGCGTCAACGAAAGCGGCAACACATATTTCTACACCTATATCGCCCATATCTGCCAGATGCGGGGCGCTGCTGTCACGCCGGAAAAACTGCGCCTGTATGATGAAAACATCTGCCGTCACACCCGCCAGATCGGAGAGAAGCGCGGTGGGCTGCAATGGAAGTATTTCCAGTATGTCGCCCTGCTCTTCACGGAAATGTATCTGGATCGGTATTTTTCCGACGCGGACACATTTTGCACTGATCTCAATGCATGGCTGCGGCAGGTCAAAGACCGGTCCCTCGGGCTCATTGATTTTCAGCCCTATACGACGGATAAACTAAACAAGCTGGCTTTTATGTGCGCCACCGGCAGCGGCAAAACGCTGATCATGCACATGAACATTCTGCAGTTTCTGCATTATTTCAAGCGGGCCAAGCGGATCAACAGCAGGCTGTCCATTAACAAGGTTATCGTGCTGGCGCCCAACGAGGGTATGAGTAAACAGCACCTGGATGAGCTTGCCCTGTCGTCCATCCCGGCGGCGATGTTTGAGAAGGATCGCGGTTTCGGCAAGCAGCAGGATGATGTGATCGTAATCGATATGAACAAGCTGAAGGAGGAAGGCAAGGTCAAGACCGTCTCCGTCGATAGCTTCGAGCAGAACAATCTGGTGCTGGTGGATGAGGGGCATCGGGGCCTGTCCGGCGACGTGTGGTACGATTACCGCACCCGTCTTTCCGAAGAAGGCTTTGCCTTTGAGTATTCCGCCACCTTCAAACAGGCGCTGAAAGCCAATGCCACCGGCAATACTCAGCAGGCCAGAGACGCTCGGGCACTAATGGAGGAATATGGTAAATCCATCATTATGGATTATTCCTACAAGTATTTCTACAGCGACGGATACGGCAAGGACTACCGCATTTACAATCTGCAAGGTACCGTGGATCCTGAACAGAAGCATTTGTATTTGGTCGGATGCCTGCTGTCCTTCTATCAGCAAATGAAGCTGTTTGAGGTCAATGCGGATGCACTGCGGGAATTCCGGATCGAAAAGCCCCTACTGGTGTTTGTGGGCAATCGTGTTACCGCGCCGGTCAAAAGCAGCGGTCTTTCGCAGGCGGAAAAGGATCTGCTCACAGACGTGGAAGAAGTGCTGCTTTTCCTCAACAAATTCCTGAGCAACCGCACACAATCGATCGAGCATATCCGCGCCGTGCTGAACGAAGATACCGGACTGATCGATGCCAGCGGCAAAGAGCTGTTCTATCAGGATTTCCGCGCGCTGCAGGGTATTTTCGGTTTAGAGCCGAATCCGGCCGAAATCTTCGCGGACGTCCTCCGTATCGTATTCAACACCGACGGGAACGCTGACGAACCTCGCCTGCGGATGGAGAATATCAGGCAGGTTTCCGGTGAGATTGGCTTGAAGGTGGGCGAATACGGCGATTATTTTGGCGTCATCAACATTGGCGATACGTCCGGTCTGCTGAAAAACTGTGAGCAGAAGGGCATCATCGTCAGCAACGAGGAATTCGTTTCGGAATCGCTGTTCCGAAATATCAATAAGCCGAATTCCAATATCAAAATGCTGATTGGCTCCCGCAAGTTTACAGAGGGCTGGAACAGCTGGCGTGTCTCCACCATGGGATTGATCAACTTTGCAAGAGGCGAGGGATCGCAGGCCATTCAGCTTTTCGGACGCGGTGTACGCCTGAAAGGCTACAACGGATGCCTAAAGCGTTCCCGCAAGTTGGATACCAATGTCACGCATCCCGAACATATCGAGTTGCTGGAAACACTAACCATATTCGGCGTGAAGGCTCAGTATATGGAAGATTTCAAGAGCTATCTGGAGCAGGAAGGCACGCCCACCAATGAAACGGTGCATGAGTATCGCCTGCCGGTGATTAGCCGGTTTGATGAAGTGAAAGGCAAAAAGCTCCACGTCATCAAGGTGAAAAACGGGGCAAATTTCAAACAGCAGGCTGCCCGATTGAT
>CABQCM010000105.1 GCA_902462665.1 uncultured Oscillospiraceae bacterium
CAAGCAGCGCGTCCTCGCTGTTGTTTGTCGTATCCTTTTCCAGGGTAGTAAGCAGCCGCTCTTCCTCGCCAAAGAAATTCAAGATAGCCTGATTGGTACCCAGATTGGCCGTATCCCCCGCCACGTAACTGATAGCGCGGATAAACGTGGTCAACGGAAGCTTGCGGTTTTTATCAATGCGCACATAAAGAATCGAATTCTGATCGGTTTCATACTCCAGCCAAGCACCGCGGGTGGGGATAACGGTCGAGCTGAAAAGCTTTTTGCCCGTCTTGTCGATCGCCACGTCGTAATAGACGCCGGGGGAACGGATGAGCTGTGAGGCAATGACGCGCTCCGCGCCGTTAATGACAAAGCTACCGGAGGGGGTCATCAGCGGGAAATCCCCCATGAAAACCTCGCTCTCTTTGATTTCGCCGGTCTCTTTATTGAGCAGTCGCGCACGCACGCGCAAAGGGGCGGCGTAAGTGGCGTCGCGCTCCTTGCACTCCTCAATGGTGTATTTGGGCGTATCCTCAATACGGTAGTCGATAAAAGTCAGCTCAAGATTCTCGGTATAGTCTTTAATCGCGGCTACGTCGCGAAATACCTCCTTGAGCCCCTCCTCAACAAACCAGCGATAGGAGTTTTTCTGCACCTCAATCAGGTTGGGCATGTCCAGAACCTCATTGATTTTGGAAAAGCTCATACGCTCATTTTCGCCCAAACGGACAGGCTTAACGTTGACCATTGAATCGATCACTCCATTCCCATTTTGTACCGGCCGCTGTAGCCGGACACACATCACTGACGATTCGCTGCGGGTCGTTTCCTTTTGCTAGCGCAAAAGAGGGTTGCAATTCCCTGAGAAGTGTGCTATGATATCCAATACTTCCCGTGGAAAATCAAATACTGTCCCACATTGATACAGTTTAGTAGTATATATCAAGCCAAAGCGAATGTCAAGCAAAAAGTAAAAAAAGCCGCCGACAGGAAAGAAATTTCCCATCGGCGGCTTTTTCAAGCCTTTTCGGCACACATAGGAACGCACGGCGGCGTTGTACTATTTATTCGTACCATTAGGACACGCAAAGGTGATCTTCTCCAACCGGTCGGACAACTCCTGCGTAAGCTGGTGAAAGACGGAATGAAAGGTGCAGGCTTTATCCTTTGGATGATCGCAGACATAACCCTCGCACTGGCATTTTGCAATCGCAATCGGGCCGCCAATAATTTCAATCACCTCTTTGAGGGTAATTTCTCCAGGTGCGCGCGCCAGCACATATCCGCCTTTGGCGCCGCGAAAGGATTTTACCACCCCTCCGCTGACCAGCTTGCGTAAAATTTTGAGGGAAAACCCGGCGGTCACGCCGGTACGGGCGGAAATTTCTCCCGCGTCCAGCCGCTCCCCCGATTGGGCGAGGCAGTCCACAATGCGCACCGCGTAATCCGTTTCCAAATTAATTTGCATGGGTCGGCCTTCCTCCTCTTTTCTTTTCCAGGCAGGGATGTGATATCATACCAGCGGCTCGCTTGCGGTAATCCGCTTTTACTTATCTTTAAACTTATTGCTGCGCACCGGATGGCGTAGCTTGCGCAGCGCCTTTGCCTCGATCTGGCGAATGCGTTCGCGGGTGACGTTAAACTGGCTGCCGACCTCCTCCAAGGTGTGGCAACGCCCATCTCGCAGCCCGAACCGCAGACGGATGACCTCTTCCTCACGGGGGGCAAGGGTTTTGAGCACAGCGTCAATATCCTCGTTGGTGATGGTTTTGAGCGCGGCCTCATCGGGAGCCGCCGCCTCCTCATCCCGGATAAAGTCGACCAACCGGCTGTCTTCCTCCGGGCCAATGGGGGTTTCCATCGACACCGGCTCCTGCGCTACCCGCATGATTTCCCTTACCCGCTCCACCGTCAGGCCCATACGATCGGCAATCTGCTCCTCCGACGGATCGTATCCATTTTCATGCAGCAGCTGGCTCTGCGCTTTTTTGAGGCGGTTAATCGTTTCCACCATATGGACAGGGATACGGATGGTACGGGCTTGGTCGGCAATCGCGCGGGTGATTGCCTGACGAATCCACCAGGTAGCATAGGTGGAAAATTTGAACCCCTTGGTATGGTCGAATTTCTCCACCGCCTTGATCAGACCCACATTTCCCTCTTGAATCAAGTCGAGAAAATGCATTCCACGGCCAACATACCGCTTCGCAATGCTCACCACCAAACGCAAATTGGCCTCGGTCAAGCGTTTTTTGGCCCGGGCGTCGCCATCGTTGATGCGAATGGCCAAATCAATCTCTTCCTCTGCGGACAGCAGTGGAACCCGCCCAATTTCTTTGAGATATAGCTTGACGGGATCGTCAAGTACCATCGTATCGGTGATCAGGTCCTCCTCCAGTTCCTCGGTCGGGATTTCCTCCACCGCCAGCTCCTCCGGAGTAGGCTCAATAAAATCGAGATCGAGCAGAGGAATGGTTTCGTCTTTTGCAATGACCTCGGGATCGACGTCGTCAATGCTTACCACGTCTTCGACATAATCGTCCGGTTCCTCTTCCTTGACCACCGGCTCTAAAATTTCGTCAATTCCCATCTTCTCGAGCTTTTCCTGATTATCCATCATGTTGAACTCCCCCAAGCTTTTTGTCTCTCATTTTTTTCATATATTCGGTCAACTGCTCAACGCTCATATCCTGCGGCGCGAGATCCAGCTTTTCCCGCTCCTCCAAAATAACGTCGATACAGCGCGTACATTCCTCCATGGTATTGGCCCGCTGCTCCCCTTTGGTCATGATCTCCACAATCCTGCCCAGCTCGGCATCGGTGCATTGGGCCCCCAACAGGGTAATGTCCACCAGCAAACCGGCCCGCAGCCGTTCCCCGATTTTTTCATACAACCGCCGATGAAAGGAGGTGACGAACTGCTCCGGTCGAATCCGCTCTGCCACCCGCTCGTAAAAATCGGGATTGCGCAGCAGCACGGCAAGCAGCCCTTCCTCCGCGTTGGCCGCTCTCGGATGCTGGCGGCGCTCGGGGTTGACCGAGTCCGCACGTGCCGGAGAAACCATCGAACGAATCTGCTGGTGATCCCGTTTCGCGCCAATGCGTTTGGCATAAGTCTCGGCCTGCTGCAGGATGGCCGACTTGCTCACCTGATATTGTTCGGCCAGCCGGCCGGCGTAAACGTCCCGTTCAATGGCCGAATCCAGAGAACCGAGCACCTTTGCCGCTGCGTCGAGAAAACGCACCACGCCGTCGGCGCTGTGGATATCCACCTGCTGGGATAAGTCAAACAAACGGTATTCCACGTCATTGCCTGCCCCCTCGAGCAAAGCGCGAAAGCGAGAGGCGCCGTCCTCAGGATGAGAACGCAGGAACTCGTCTGGATCCTTACCGTTGGGAATGCGCACCACCCGCACCTTGAGTCCAGCGCCGTTGCAAATGCCAATGGCCCGGTCGGTTGCCTTGCGCCCCGCCTCATCCGCGTCAAGGGTAACGGCTACCTCTTTGGTATAACGGCTCAGCAGACGCGCTTGTTCCTCGGTAAACGCTGTGCCCAAGGGGGCTACCGCATTGGTAATCCCGGCCTGATGCAGCGCAATCACATCCATATACCCCTCGCACAGCACCACCTGATCGGCGCAGGATGCTTTGGCAAAATTCAGCGCATACACATTGTGACTTTTCTTAAACACCGGCGTATCGGCCGTATTAATGTACTTCGGCCCTTCGGCATTGGGGGCTTTGCGCCCGCCAAACGCGATGACATTTCCCCGCAAATCGAGAATTGGGAACATCATGCGACCGCGGAAGCTGTCGTATAAGCGGTCTCCCCGCCCCCGATTGACCACCCGCGCCTGTACCAATTCCGTATCCGTGTACCCCTTACCGCGCAAGTGCTCGTATAACGCTCTCCAGGAATCGGGCGCATAGCCCAAGCCAAAATGGCGGATGGTCCGATCGCTCAGCCCCCGGGAGCGAAAGTAATCCAACCCCAGCCGACCGGAATCGCTGACCAGCACTGCGTGAAAAAAGCGGGCGCTCTCACGGTTGATCTCCAAAATTCGCCCCCGCAGACGGCTAAGGCCGTCGTCTACGCCCTGCTCGGGCATGGTCATCCCCGCTCTGTCGGCCAAAAAGCGCACCGCATCGATATAGTCCAGGTTCTCGGCCAACATCACAAAACGAATGACATCGCCGCCAGTGCCGCAACCAAAGCAGTAGAAAGAACCGTTTTCCGGATACAGGGTAAAGGAAGGAGTCTTTTCATTGTGAAAGGGACACAGCCCGACGCAGTTGCGCCCCCTCCGCTTGAGATTAACATAGGAGGACACCACGGTTTCAATATCGCTGCGTTCTTTTAATTCCTGCAAAAAGCTTTCCGGCAGAGCCATGGAGCCACCTCCTCGTATTACGCCCTGCGGTACGTTTTCCCGACCAGCAGGGTATTATCATATATATTGCGCGGCTGCTCGTCTTAGTCGGGCGACGGCAAATCCGCTGGCAGACCCGACGTTTCCTACACAACCAGCTACCGGCTCCAGCCATGGGGCACAAAAATATCGTTATACATTTTAACTGCATAGCGGTCTGTCATACCGGCAATGTAATCGCATACCGCCCGTTCAATCCCCTCGCCGCTCAAGGTTTCCTCATGCTCGTGCGGCAACAGCTGCGGATGACCGCATAAGTAATGATACATCTGATTCAGCATTAAAACCGCCTTGCTTTCTTCCCCTTTTGCAATCGGATTGCGGTACACGCTGCGAAAGAGGAATTCATGAAGCTGGTCAAACGCTGTGGCAGTGGTAGGAGACATGGCGATCGTATCCGCGCTGTTTTCCACCACGTCGATCACCATGGTGTTGATTCTCTCGCTTCGGCGGCGGCCAAATTTCTGCCGCAAAACGGGTGGGATATCCTCCTCGCGCAGCACCCGGGCGCGCACCGCATCGTCGATATCATGGTTCAGATAGGCGATCTTATCGGCAATACGCACCACCCGGCCCTCCAGCGTGACTGCCTCCTGCCCGGAGGTATGACAGCGGATCCCATCCCTCACCTCGGCGGTAAGGTTCAGCCCTCGCCCGCTCTTTTCCAGCCGCTCGACCACCCGCACGCTCTGCTCATAATGCCGAAAGCCGCCGGGCAGACAGGCGTCGAGAGCACGCTCGCCCGCGTGGCCAAAGGGAGTATGCCCCAAATCGTGCCCAAGCGCAATCGCTTCCGTCAGATCCTCGTTGAGCCGCAGCGCCCGGGCAATCGTGCGAGCGATTTGGGATACCTCAAGCGTATGGGTCAATCGCGTGCGGTAATGATCCCCCTCCGGTGACAGAAACACCTGAGTTTTATATTTGAGCCGCCGAAAGGCGTTGCAGTGGATGATACGGTCACGGTCGCGCTGATAACAGGTACGCAGTTCGTCTTCCGCCTCCGGCGTATCCCGTCCGGCCGAACGCTCGCTGAGCGCGGCCAGCCGCGACAGGGTGCCCCGTTCTATTTCCTCGGTATGAAGCCGAACCGATGCTTTCATCCCATATCACCTCTTTGTCATAGTTATACGCCTTTTTTCGGTCAAATTCCTGCAAAAATCAAAAAATAGTTGTCCTGCCGGGAAATCAGTCAAAAAAACGGCGAAAAACTGTGCATTCTCCCCCACAGATATCCTGAAAAAACAAAACCGTTTGGAAGCCGCCAGCTCATTCGGTTTCCAAACAGTTTCGATATTATCGATAAAAAATA
The DNA here is from genome assembly GCA_902462665.1 of uncultured Oscillospiraceae bacterium. GTDB lineage: Bacteria > Bacillota > Clostridia > Oscillospirales > Acutalibacteraceae > CABQCM01. The sequence continues at coordinate 5,722 of CABQCM010000105.1, forward strand.
CCATTGCTTGACAAGGATATGGTAGATATTATCAAGAGTGCAGCCGGCGCAAGCGGCGAAGCACCTCGTCATACTGCTCGGGATCGTGTGGCAAAATGCAGCCCGAGCAATCCTTC
>CABQCM010000106.1 GCA_902462665.1 uncultured Oscillospiraceae bacterium
AAACAGTCCTATTGCTAGTCCGGTTGCCTGGGCGAAACAATCCGGGGGACAACGTGCCGCAGGACGGCAGCTTTGGCCGCCGGTCGCATTGCCATTTATAGAAAAAGCGCCAACTTTTCGTCTCTCAGCGCCTTGTCGGCGGCCAAAGCTGCACGGCCTTTGTTTTTGCGCAGAGCATTGGAGTGTCGGGAAGGCGCGCGATGCAGCCATGCTATCGCATGACGAAGCAACGTAGCACACCTGGTGTTTCAAGAATCTCATGAAAAACACGTTGTGCTCTGATTGCTTCGTCTACTCGAAAATTTAACCGTAACCTAAAGGGAAGACACACGATTTTTCGTGCGTCTTCCCTGAACAAATTCCTATCGTTGAATGAGTTGTCTAACATGCTATTCGACACTTTTGAGGGATTCCACCATATCGATCTTTTTTAGCTTGCGATGCATCACGAGGTTGACCAGCAAAGAAAAGGCCAATGTGCAAACGATGCTGTAAACAAAGCTTGGAAAATTGATGTTACGTCCAAACATGCACATTTCAATTTCCACTGTTTCGATAATAAAGCGGTGCAAAATGATGCCGAATCCGCATCCTGCCAGCGCGCCGATGAGGGTTAGCAGAATGTTTTCACGGAATACATAGGTAGAGACCTCTACATCATAGAAGCCCAGAACCTTCAAAGTGGCAAGCTCACGACGGCGTTCGGTAATGTTGATATTGTTCAGGTTGTATAGAACCACGAAAGCCAATAAGCCAGCCGAAAGAATCAGAACTAAAATTACCGCGTCCAAGGACTGCAGCATATCGCTTAGCTGTTGCTGAAGGTTTTGGGAATAGTTGACTGCTAAAACCGGATGATCGGCAAGTAAGGCTTCGCAAATGCTTTCCAGAGCGTCCTCGTGTCCCTGCGCCATACGGAAGATGATGGCGTTATAATCCGGTGAATTCCCGCTGAGGCGTTCGTATAGCGCAGGGGAGAGGTAGATGTAATGCTGTAAATAGTTTTCACAGACTGCGGAAATGGGTACCTCGATTCGTCTGGCATCCAGTTGCAGAACAAGCGAATCACCCGCCGAAACCCCAAGTTGCTTGGCGGCTTTTTCGGTTAAAATGGCTCCCTCATCTCCCAAAGTATATGAGTCGTCCGTACCGCGTTTGTGGAACTGCAGAAATTGATCCAATGTTTGAGTGGATTCCGGAATGGTCAGATAAACATCCCATTCTTTTGAGTCGTGTTGCGCGGTAATCAGCTTATTGCTCGTGCGGAGATAACCGTCCAGCGCGTGTTGTTCTTGGAGATATTGGCTCATACGTTCGTTTTCTTGTGTGGTGGCTTTGTCGCTGACAATGACCATGGCGTCATAAAGCTGAATTCTCTGATACTGAAGCCGCACAATGTCCATAATGGAGTCTTTGAGGCCAAAGCCAACCAACATCAGCGCCATGCAGCCGCCAATTCCCAGTACAGTCATGAAAAAACGTTTTTTGTATCGGAACAGATTGCGTATCGTGGATTTCCAAGTAAAACTCAGGCGCTTCCAAAGCGGAGCAATGCGCTCTAACAGCACCCGTTTGCCGCTTTTTGGCGGTTCCGGACGCATCAACTCCGCCGGCTGCCCTGACAACGCTCGGTAGCAGGAAAACCAGGTAGCCGTTAGAGTACACGCCAAAGCCGCCGCCGTGGCCATAATAGAATAGCCTGGATGATAGGGGATAACCAGCGTGTCCATGGTGGGATACAAAATGCCATAGGCGCGAATGATAACAAAAGGAAAGAGTTTTTGTCCAGCCAACAGTCCGAACAGGCTGCCGCACAGGGTGGCCAACAGGGCATAGCCAATATATTTCATAGCGATAGCGCCTTTGCCATAGCCCAATGCTTTCATGGTGCCGATTTGGGTTCGTTCCTCCTCGACCATACGCGTCATCGTGGTTAGGCTGACCAATGCGGCCACCAGGAAGAATAATACGGGAAACACCCGACCAATGGCCCGCATGCGGTCGGCGTTTTCGCCGTATCCTGCGTAATTGGCCATATTGTCGCGGTCGGTAACATACCAGTCGGGGAGAGTGATTTCGGTAAGAGAAGCTCGTGCATCGGCCAGTTCAAGCTCTGCCTCAGACAATGCATTTTGGGCTTCCAGGCGAGATTGCTCATATTGCAGCCAGCCGTCGTTGAGCTCGTTTTCTTTCTCGTTGAGCACAGCTTGCCCTATAGCCCACTGCCGCTGTCCTTCCTCAAGCTGCACGAGGGCTTTGGCGTACTCGGATTCGCCAACATCCAGTTCGACTTTCGCGGCATTTAATTCGCTGGCGTTCTGATCGAGCGTTGTTTTGGCTTCGTTCAGTTGCAGTATTCCCTCTTGAAGCGTTTGCTCGGTAGCGTCCAGAAAGGATTTTTGCTGCAAAACGTTCTGGCGACCCTCGTCTAATTTTTTTTGCCCGTCGTCCAATTCCCGGCGGGTTTGCTTCAGCGCTGCTTCGGCCTGCGCCAGCTCCTGCCGGGAGGCTTCCAACATGGGGGTGGTTTGTTCTATCGCTCTTTGAAGAGCGGCAGCGGCAACGATCTGCTCCTCGCTAGCCATTCCCGCGTTAATCAATTGATTGAGCTGATGGAGAGTTTGCTTGCTCTGCTCCAATTCAGCCTCGGCGGCTTGGAGCCGGCCCAAGCTGCCCTCGTATTCTTTTTGGCCTGCCTCCCATTGCTGCTGGCCTTCTTGCAGTTTCAACTGGTTGGCGTCCAGTTCCTGTTCGGCCTGACGCAGTGCATTACGGCCCTGTTCAAGCTGACTTAGGCCCGACAGAAGCTCGCTGTGCCGGCCTTCGTATTCCGCTTGCCCCTGTTCCAGGGCGGCGGCGCCATTGCGCCAGGAGACCCATCCCTGGTCAAGCTGGGCACGGGAAGAAGCCAACTTGCCGGCCGCTTCCTTGAGTTGGGCGCTTTGCTGGGCAAGCTCCCTTTTTCCGGCATCCAAAGCGGTTTGGCCCGACTCCAGTTGTCTACGAGCGCGGTCTAGTTCCTCGTTGGCCTTTTGACGCGCCTTATCCAACTCGTTTTCAGCGTCCGAGAGTTCTTGATGGGCCTCGGCGGTCACTTCCTCATACCGTGTCTGGCACCGTACATCGGCTATCGCTTCCACTCGCTGCTGTACTGCAGCGACAAGGCTGACGTAGCCGTCGGTGTAAGCGGTTTGTTCGATTGCTCCGTCCACGGTGATCCAAATTTGCGTATACGCTTCCATGACAAAGGCGTTTTTAGGTACAAAGGCTACCAAATCCACTTTGCCGCTGCCGATGGAGGCCGTTCCTTTATCGAAGGAGATGTAGAGAGGGCTGGCGCAGGAGCCCACGATGGTTAGCTCATTGCTGGCCAGCGTTTGGGATAAATCGTCCTCAGCTCCCGCGCGCAGGGGAAGGCTGTCGCCGATAGAGAGGCCGTAACCTTCCATCGCCGATGCCTCCAACAAACATTCATCGTCGGCAGCCGGCAACCGGCCGTTTTGTAAAACCACAGCGTTGAGATTCGTCAACGCCTCCAGGTGCAGAACCTTCTCGTTTCCGTCAATGACACTTTTTACGTCGGTCATATAGGAAGGCTCGGCTGCTTTGACCCCGTCGACGGCGGATAAGGCTTGCACGTCCTCTTCGGTTAGGCCCAGTGTGCCGACGACGCGCAGATCCATGGTGTTTTGACGGTCGAAATACGCATCGGCCGTCAGACGCATGTCCGGTTCCGATGCGCGGATTCCCGAGAAAAAGGCCACTCCCATGGCCACGATAAATAAAATGGACAGGAAGCGGTTGAGGCTGCCTTTGATCTCCCTGAAAAATTCCTGATGCAATGCCTTGTTTTTCATAGCCGCTCCTTACCACTCAATGGTTTCCACTGAGACAGGCGCTTCGTTGTGGGAAACAGAGGCGACCTTTCCGTTCTTTATTTTAATCACGCGGTCGGCCATGGGCGCGATGGCCTGGTTGTGGGTAATGACCAGCACGGTCATTCCTTGCTGGCGGGACATGTCCTGCAGCAGCTTGAGAATGGCCTTTCCAGTGTTATAATCCAGTGCGCCGGTTGGCTCGTCACAGAGGAGTAGCTTGGGATTTTTGGCCAGCGCGCGGGCAATGGAGACCCGCTGCTGCTCTCCACCCGAGAGCTGGGCTGGGAAATTCCCTAACCGCTCCCCAAGGCCAACATCGCGCATGACCTGCGAAGCATCCAATGGGTCGCGACAGATTTGCAAGGCCAGCTCCACGTTTTCCAGAGCGGTAAGATTGGGAATGAGATTATAAAATTGAAATACAAATCCTATATCGTCCCGCCGGTAAGCGGTCAACCGCTTGGTGTTGTATTGAGCGATATCTTCTCCGTCCACCAAAATGGAGCCGGAGGTAGCCGTGTCCATCCCACCGAGCAGGTTGAGCACAGTGGTTTTGCCGGCTCCGCTGGGGCCGACAATGACGACGAACTCTCCCTTGTCGATTTCAAAATCAATACCGTCGGCAGCACGAATTTCCACTTCGCCCATACGATAAATTTTCGTTACATTCTGTAGTTTTACATAAGCGTCCATCGAGCGTCTCCGTTTCTATGTATTGTTATAGATTCTATTATATTCGCCTGGATTTCACATTGCAAGAATCGGGAGATAAATTCATAAAAACTTAAACTTTACCCAAGAAAAAAGACCACCTTTGGTAAGATGATCTTTTTACTTAAAAACATATTTTTATTTGGATTCATCGTCGGATGAATGAGCCTTTTTGCAGGCTTCTAGTAAGAAGTGATAAAACGGCCCCAGCAAAGCCAAATGCTCTCCCACGCTTTGGGCCAGCCGGTCGGAGTATAATAGCTGCTCGTCGGCGCTTTGCGCTGCCAGATATAAGTTGCGCCGTTCCAGCCACTGACGTTTTTCCTCCGGCTGATCGGGGTAATGCGGTCGTTTGTAGCATTCCCCTTCGATGTGAAAGACCGATTTCGAAAGTGCTTTCTGCGCCTTGCGATACAAGGGGGCGTCTTCTAAGACCATCTGACGGATGGCGCTCATAACGGCAGGAGAACAATGGTAGAAGCCGCAGCCATATTCAAAACCGCTGCGATTGATTTCAAAATACAGGCCGGGTACCTCGTCGCCATGTGCCTTTCCACGTTTGAAAATAATCCACATGTTATCCCGATAGAGGCTTTTGTCGTGCGAAAATCGGGTATCCCGCCGAATACGACTGATGGTGCGGTCAGGCCGCAGCACAATCTCAGGGTCTATTTTTGCGGCGGTAGGTGCAAGGGCCTGCGCAAGATCACGCAGGGGAGAAAGCACCCACTGCTCGTATTGATCGTGGTGCTCCCAAAACCAATCGCGGCTGTCGTTGAGCCGGTTTTCAAATAAAAATTCCAATGTATTTTGAGAAAATGTATTCATGGGCTTCTCCTTTTTGAGCGGCACGAATGAAGCGTTTTTTCAAACGGTAATCGAATCGCAGAAAAACAGGACCTTTGCAAAATAACTTTCTGCAAAGGCCCTGCCGAAATACAAAATCCAGAGATTTAGTCGATCACGCGTACGCGGATGACTCCGTCAATGGCCATGATTTGCTCGACTACTGCCGGCGCTACAGCATTGGCCTGCAGATCAAGGATGGTATAAGCGTAATCCTTTTTGGCCTTGTTAATCATATTTTCGATGTTAAGGCCGCCGGCCGATACCACGCCGGAAATCTGGCTGAGCATGTTGGGAACGTTGCGGTGGATAACACAAAGGCGGCAGTCGGTATCGCGGGGAGAGGAGACATTGGGCAGGTTGACCGAATTGGT
>CABQCM010000107.1 GCA_902462665.1 uncultured Oscillospiraceae bacterium
CCCTGCGCTCGGGCGAGCGTACCCTCACCGATGAGGAAAGTGCAAAGGTCGTTGAGCGCGTCGTCAAGGCGCTCGAGGCGGCCGGCGCCGTGCTTCGTTCCTAAAAACAATATTATCCCCGGCGTAATTTTGGTTTACGCCGGGGATTTTTATGGGGTGATCCAATGACGATCCGAGAAATTGCCCGAAGCGATTTGGAGCATGTCTTAAAATTGTATATGCAGCTTCACGATAATCCGCTGCCCGATCAGCTCGAGCGAGTACAGTCCATTTGGGAAAGCATTCTCAGCGACAGTAATCATCATATTGTTGTCGCAGACAGCGATGGGAAAATTGTTTCTTCCTGCGTTTGCGTGATTATACCAAATCTGACTAGGAACCAGCGTCCCTATGCTTTGATCGAGAATGTCATTACCGATAAAAAGCATCGCAAAAGAGGGTTGGCAACAGCCTGTCTCAACTATGCGAAAGAGATTGCCCAAAGAGAACATTGTTATAAAATAATGCTTCTTACAGGGGCAAAAGACGACGGCACGATCCGCTTCTATGAACAGGCAGGATATAATAAAAAGGATAAAACCGCCTTTATACAATGGCTGTAATCACAAAATCCATTATAATTATTATCCTGGTGCAGCAATATTTGTGTATGAAACCGCAAGAATCGCACTGTTACACGACGGGAAGCCATGCTAAACTTTGGGCAAAGGAACAAGCCGGAGGAGCATAAACCGAAAAACCAAATTTCAAGAATTCGGCAACTTGTTTTTTCGAAATCCGGCGTCCGTTCTGACAGAAAGGCATGGTGAGCTTGATGTTTGATGGTTTAGGAATGAATCTGGGCAATCTATCTCGTCTGTCCAATGCCCAAACCCGCTCGATCAGCGCGGAGAATCCCACGGGAGAAAAAGGACGCGGCGGCATGGCGACGCAGGGAATCTCTTCCGCGGCCAACCAGGGGCTTGGGCAGGGTTGGAAAGTCAATCCCGCTATCTCGATTGCCGCCGGCGAAACGGCTGTTATCGCCGACATTGAGGGGCCGGGCGCTATCCAGCATATCTGGATGACGCCGTCGGCAGAATGGCGCATGTACATCCTACGAATCTACTGGGACGGCAGCGAACGCCCTTCGGTCGAATGTCCCTTGGGCGACTTCTTTGCCAACGCCTACTCGGGCGCTTTTGCGCAGGTGAATTCTCTGCCAGTGTGCGTGAATCCAGGCAGCGCCTTCAATTGCTATTGGGAAATGCCCTTTCGCAAGCGTTGCCGGATAACGGTTGAAAATCTGCGGGACGAACCCATGGTTCTCTATTACCAGATTGATTATACCCTCACGCCGGTGCCGGACGATTGCGCCTATTTTCACGCTCAGTTTCGCCGGGTCAATCCCCTGCCTTACAAGGAAGTTTACACCATTCTTGACGGCGTGACCGGCAAAGGGCATTATGTGGGCACCTACATGGCATGGGGTGTGAACAACGCCGGATGGTGGGGCGAAGGAGAGATTAAATTCTACCTCGACGGCGACCAGGATTTCCCCACCATTTGCGGCACCGGGACGGAGGATTATTTCTGCGGCTCTTATAATTTTGACGTTGGGGGAAGATATCAGGAATTTTCCACCCCCTTTGCCGGGATGCCCAAGATTATTCGACCAGACGGGCTTTATGGTTCCCAGCAGCGTTTTTCCCTCTATCGCTGGCATGTGATGGACCCCATCCGCTTTGAAACCGATTGCAGGGTAACCATACAGGCGCTGGGATGGCGTAAGGATGGACGCTATCTCCCCTTGCAGGACGATATCTCCTCGGTCGCCTACTGGTACCAGACCCTGCCGGTGCCAGCGTTTCCTCCCCTGCCCGAGCGAGACAGGCTGGAAATCATTTAGCGTTTTGCCCTCCCGCCCTGTTCCAATACGATTTACAAACACCGGCAGCCCGTACGACTGCCGGTGTTTGTGGCGTTTGGCTTGAAAACGAACGATGCTATCGTCAAAGGCGTTACGAAAGAAGCGTTTCGTAATCGATTCCGCTCTGCTTATATTCGCCGATTTTGGCAAACGGCTTCTCCGAAGCTGGAGAAACAGAGAAAATACACCAGCTTTCGTTTGTACTGCGATAATCACCGTCGGTGGGCGTTATCATTTTCACTCCAATGGTGTTTTCGTTATAAACCATATGATCAAAATCCAGCCGGCATCCTTCTGGAATATCCCCTGTGGATTGATACAAACATTTGGGATTTTTGCTATCTGTGAAATCGTAGACATCAAATCCATTCGGAACGCTGTTATACCGCAGAAATATTCCATTTCCAAGTGAAATAAAGGGATGGATTTCCCCAAAAGGGCGCCCCATAGCGTATATGCCATCAATACCAGTGACTCTGCCGCAGAACAATTTGCTTGGATAGAAGGCAATCCTATTGCGATCAAATTCCGCAAACACAATCTGAGCGTCTTTGTCTGAGCCATCGCTTGTTTCAGAGAGAAAGCCGGCTGAAACAATGGCGCGGTTTTCTTCCCAAAACACGTCGTCTATGGTAAAAGCTCTCTCCGAAAGCCGAATCAATTCTTTTGTTAATTGACCATTCTGAGAATCAAAGGTTAGGGCGAACAGCCGATCGACGTCATCGTTCGATTTCGAAACCGTCCCCACTTTTCCAACGATTCTCCAGATCGTTTCATGACGCAAAACGGAAACGATTTCCGGGGCTACTCCCTCGCTTATATCCATGGCTACAGCTGTATCCACCTTGCCGGTAAAAGCCATGGAGGAAGCCTCAAACGTATACAGCGTATCGCTGATCTGCGTCGTTGAACGCGTGATGAAGGCAAACCAGCCGTCACCATAAAACACATTTTGGATATCGCCGTAATACGCACATTTCTCGGTCACTTCCAAGCGGCCGGTATCGATGATCGTCACGGCAACATACTGTACGTTATCGGGTTCCCCAAGGATACGAATTTCCGTTGCCGCCCATTCCACCCCATTACCGCTGTGATAAAGACGCGGAACATAATCCGAAACCGAATCCAACCGTGACCAGCCGCAGGCGCAAACCCCATCCGAGGTCATAAGATAGAGTCTTGCGTCTACCATATAACATGCCGTCATCGTGCCAAGCTGTGCAAATTGATCCAACCGCCTTGGGTTTGCGGGCGCAGAAACATCAAAAATATCTACCACTGTACGATATTCCGAATCCAGATCGACCTCATTCAGCCGATGTGAGCCAATTGCAATCAGCCGACCGGCAGCCGCAAACAGATATTCTGTTGATTGATTCATCGTACCAATCAACACACCCTTTCGATAAATCCCAATGGTTCCGTCATCGGTAATTTGATAAGTGTATTCACCGAAGCTTACGGTTTTATGCCCCTCGGCCTGCGCAGAGAAAATACCGTTGCCGTCTCCTTTTACCTGCAGCCGGTTGTCGTGGTTCTCCTTACCGCTTAAATCAGCGAGCAGCTCCTCCAAACTGCCGTACGTATTGGAAGTGCGCTCCGCTACGCGACTTTTGTCTTCATTCGAATTCGGCGCGCTGTCAACCGCACTGCCACCTGGAGTCACGACGGAAGCTGTGTGCGGCAAAACGAACAGGACAGCGGCGACACAGCACAAACACGCGGCAACGGTTCCCCAACGCATCCAGCCTCGTTTGCGGACTTTGGGTTCCTCACCGGCTGCTTCGATATAAGCAGGGGCAATCAGCCCCATTTTATCTAAAAACTCATTTCCTTTCATAATATGGGCACCTCTCTTTCCAGATACTCTCGAAGCTGTGCGCGGATGCGAAACAGCATGGTCTTCACCTTACTTTCGGAAAGAGCAAAACGTTTGGAGATGGCGGCGATGGAATCTAGATACCAATAACGGCGCACAAACACATTTCGTTTTTCCTCACTGAGCGTGCCAAGGAATCCGTTGAGCGCTTCGCTCAAAACCATATCGTCGATATGGCACTGCGTATTATCGGGAGCAGGAATGCATTGCTCCATTTCGGCGCTGAGCTCACAAATCAACGCGCGGCGTTTTAAACGGCTGCGCTCGCGGCAGCGGTTCAATGCAATATGGCGAGTGATCCGGGCGAGAAAAGCATAGAGATATTGTGTTGGTTCGTGCGGCGGTATGGAGTTCCAGGCTTCCCAATAGGTGTCGTTTTCGCATTCTTGCGCTGTGGGGAGATCGTTTACGATCCCCTGCGCCAATGCACGCAAACGACTCCCGTACTTTTCGCAAGTGTATTCGATCGCCGACTCCGATCGTCGCAGATACAGCTGCACAATCTCGTCATCCTCCAAGGCGTTTCTCTCCTTTCCATCGTTTTCAAAGGCCTTCACCTAAATAAGCGTTTTTTGTGCTGGAGCGTTACACGTTTTTTCATTATAACCGAGTTTCATCGCTTATCGCCATACGAATCCAGTTGGTTCGGTTCCAATATTCAAAAAACAGCCACGATAATTCGTGGCTGTTTTAGTCGTTCCAACCCATACCTTATGCGCAAACCAAATTCAGGAAATGCCCCGAAAAAAGGCCGATGGCCCATCTGTGGTGAAATCCGGCAAGCGGTTCCCGGAGGGAAATTCCCCCGGGAACATACCGGCGGAATTATGCCGGATAATCCTGCGGAAGGATAGAATAGTCGTATTCCACTGTCATCTTCTCTTCATTCGTTCCAAAGGCTTTTTTATACACAAAGTCAGGGGAGTAATCAATTCCTGTTACCGTTTGATTATCATCGTAAGTGATGACGAGGATTCCATCCTTTAACAGATGATACGAACTCCAGGAAGCTTTCAAGCCGCTTTCGCTCTCCCAATACTTGGCATCAGAATCAATGGCCTTTACCTCGCTAAAAGTAGAACCCATCTGAATCGTATCAAAATCCGCTTTTATCCGGGCATGGGAGATACACACCCCATGGCTATAGAATGCCATTTCATCTCGAAAAAACAGATAAAACAAGCAGCCCTCTTCCGAACGGTAAATCACATATTTTCTATCGTCTCCCATATCTCGAATACATTCGATCGGAAAATAGTAATCCATACTCTCGATACTGGGATTATAAGAATAAGACGGAAGATACATGCGATAAAAATTATGTTCCACCAAATCTACAAAATCCACCGTATTATGAATCAAGCTCTGATAGCTTTGGGAGTTATTTTCCATAGACAGTATTCTTTCTCTGTCCTCCTGCGCTTGAGAAATGGTGGGAAGATAGTCCGGCACTTTCGAAGATGGGAGGCTGGAACTATTAAAAAACGACGCTTCGTCAGCCGAGCTTGAGGAGACCACTGAATTTGATACACGGTCAGGCTTTTCCGAGGAATCCTCTCCCGTCGGCAAGAGCGAACTGTCCTTTGTACCGGCGCAACCGACAAATAAAGCAACGCCGACAATCGAACAAATAGAAGCGATTATTTTTTTCATATCTCTGCCTCTCATCATAAGGTTGCCGCAAAAAATATAGTGCCGCTATTATAATAATTATTACGTACACCGCGCATTGGCCAATCGGACGTGGCCGGATCTACATATCCTAATAATTGAGGGGCAGTCCCCCCTGCTTTATGGCACCATTCCCCCGTGTCGGTCTGAAGCCAAAAATGGTAATCAAAATCATCCTGGCTATAATTACCGACTCTCATGCAAAACCGATATTCGTTTGAAGAAATAGAGCCAGTTGGCCCATCAATTTGCCGTATGCTTCTGCCCAATTTTTCTTTCGCATAAGTTATTACACGCAACGCTACAACGGCCACACTATCCCCATAAT
>CABQCM010000108.1 GCA_902462665.1 uncultured Oscillospiraceae bacterium
TTGAACATAATGATTTTTCCCTTGTAGTCCTCGTTCCACAAAGCGCCCCAGCTGTCCGGCTCCTGCGTGATAACCGAAGAATTGTATACCAGCCCCACGTCGCCCCAGGTGTAGGCTACGCTGTATTCGCCCGTGGGGTCAAAGGAGCAATTGCCATTCTTAAATTTTTCGTCGATATACTGGAGGTTAGGAATGTTATCAAAATTGATTTTTTCCAGCATATCCTCTTTAATCAAACGGGCAATCATATAGTCGGAGGGAATCACGATATCGTAGCTCGCGCCGCCGTTTTTCAGCTTGGAATACATGGCTTCGTTGGTCTCAAAATTGGAATAATTGACCTTGATGCCCGTACGTTTTTCAAACTCGGCGTTGACGTCAAGGGTGCCGTCGCTGCCATCGGAGATATACTCCCCCCAGTTAAACACATTGATGGTGACCTGCTCCTGCGCCGCCGTGACCGGACAGCTCATCGCCAACACCATCAAACATGCTACCACCAACACAACAGACCAGACATTAATGAGAACCAGCAAAACCAGAATGGCGACAAACATAATGGTAGACAAAGCGTTGATATCCGGCGTCACCCGGCGCTTGGTCATGGAATAGATGCGCAGCGGCAGGGTCTGGAAGGTAGGACCGCTAACGAAATAACTGATGACAAAGTCGTCAATCGACAACGTAAAGGCCATGAGCATACCGGTAATGATACCGGGCAAAATCGACGGCAGCACGACCCGAAAAAAGGCCGAGAATGCGGTACATCCCAAATCCTGCGCCGCTTCGGACAGGTGACGGTCGGTTCGCCGCAGACTGGGCAGCACCGACAGAATCACGTAAGGAAGATTGAAGGTAATATGGGCGATGAGCAGCGTCCAGAAGCCGAGCACATCCACAATGCCGAACAGCCGCCCTGCAAACACAAACAGCAGCATCATGGAAACCCCTGTGACAATCTCCGGATTCATCATGGGAATGTTGGTGACCATATTCACCGTGCGGCGCACCCCGCCGCGCATGGAGTTAATACCCACCGCCGCCGCGGTCCCCAGCACGGTGGAACAAACGGCCGACAGCACAGCGATGATCAGAGAATTCACCAGAGCACGGATGGTTTCCTTGTCCCGAAACAGTTCCCCGTACCATTTGAGCGAAAATCCCGTAAAAACGCTAGTACTTTCGCTGGCATTAAAGGAATAAAAAATCATGACTGCGATGGGGGCGTACATAAAAATCAACAAAAGAGCCATGTAGACTTTGGAAAGCGGCTTCATACGATAATCGCCTCCCCGTCGTCATCCGAAAACTCATTCATGACCGCCATGCAGATCAAAATCATAATCATCAGCACAAAAGACAGTGCGGCGCCCAGGTTATAGTTGTTTTCATGCGAAAACTTGGTGTCGATGATATCGCCAATGAGCGTGCTGGTACCGCCCAGCTTTTGCGAAATGTAAAAAGTGCTTACCGAAGGCACAAACACCATCGTGATTCCCGAAACAATGCCGGGCACGCTCAGCGGCAGAATGATCCGCCGAAACACCTCCACACCATTGGCGCCCAAATCCTGCGCCGATTCCAGCACGCTTTGCTCCACTTTGGTCATAATGGAATACAGCGGCAGAATCATATAGGGCAAAAAGTTGTATACCATCCCCAGCACCACTGCGCCGGGGGTATTGATCATATGCACCGTGGGCAAATGAAGAAACGACAGGAAGCGGTTGATCAGCCCGGTATCCTCCAAAAGGCCCATTAAAGCATAGGTGCGCAGCAGCAGATTAATCCACATGGGCAGCATCACCAGCATCAGCATGGTCTTTTGCCGGCTAAAACGCATGCGCGACATGATATAAGCGGCCGGATAGGCAATGATCAGGCAGATTCCTGTGGCGATCGCCCCCAGCAGGATGGAAAGCAGAAAGGTATCCATATAATCCCCGATTTTGAGGATATTATCGAAGGATAAGTGCCCCTGCGAATCCGTAAAAGCATAGTAGATGACCATCAGCAGCGGCACAATAATGAAAATCAAAGCCCACACCAGATAGGGATAGCTGGCGCTGCGCTGAGAGGCACTGCGTATTTTACTCATCCGACGGCACCTCCCCGTCCTCCTCCAGGCCGCTTTCTCTCTCGTTGAAGGGTTCTTCCTCTTGGAAGCTGGGGTCGGAAAGATGGTCCATCTCCTCGCTGAAGGTGCTGTAATCGCCAAACATTCCCGAGTAGACCGACTTTTTCATCACGTGAATATCCTGCGGATTGAGCTGAATGCCGATGACATCTCCTACCTCAATGCAGTCGGTGGTTTGAATCATCCATTTGAAACCGTCCACGTCCACGATGACCTCATAATGCACACCCAAAAAGGTGACGTTGGTTACCTTGCCCGACAGATGCCCCTGGATGGGCGGCACAACATCGACATCCTCCGGCCGAATTACCACATCCACCGGCTCGTTGGGCGCAAAGCCCGCGTCTACACAGGCAAATTCACGCCCGGCCATCTCCACCAGACCGTCTCGGCGCATAATGCCGTCGACAATGTTGCTTTCCCCGATGAAATCGGCCACAAAAGCGTTGGTCGGCTCGTTATAGATGTCCTGCGGGGAACCAATCTGCTGAATCTCCCCCTTATCAATCACTACCACCGTATCCGACATGGACAAAGCCTCTTCCTGATCGTGGGTAACAAAGACAAAGGTAATACCCAGGCTTTTTTGAATGTTTTTCAGCTCGACCTGCATATCCTTGCGCAGTTTGAGGTCGAGGGCGGCCAACGGCTCGTCGAGCAGCAGCACTTTCGGACGGGTTACCACGGCACGCGCAATGGCTACGCGCTGCTGCTGCCCACCCGACAAAGCGCCGATTTTCCGTCTCTCAAAGCCTTTGAGGTTGACCAGTTCCACCGCCTCGGCCACCCGGCGTTTGATTTCTTTCTCCGGCGTTTTCTTCACTCGCAGACCGAAGGCGATGTTTTCATACACATTTAAATGCGGAAACAAGGCGTAACGCTGAAAAATGGTACAGACCTGCCTTTTATGCGGCGGCAGGCCGTTGATACATGCCCCGTCAAAAAAAATATCGCCGCTGGTCGGCTGAACAAAACCACCGATAATGCGAAGCAGGGTGGTCTTCCCACAGCCGGACGGGCCGAGCAGGGTCACAAAGCCGCCGTCCTCAATGGACAAATTAACGTGCTTTAAAACCGGCTCGCCGTCAAACGCGACGACAATGTCTTTGAGCTCAATAATACTTTTCATGGTTGCATCCCCCTTTGCGGAATTACGCCGAAAAACCAATTTCGACGCCTGCGGCGTCGGTGTTGTGCGCCCTCCGCAAAGGGTTTTTCACAGTCATCCAAGAACCCGTGACTGCGGCGACACAACTTGACACTGCTGTTTGATTGCACAGATGCAAAATATGTGCATAGAGCGGATTTTGCTTTATACAATATAGTTGTATTTTGACGAAATGTCAAGGACTTTTGCAAAAAATCCTGATATGAGCTTATTTTTCTCTGTAGAAAGCTGGTTTTACTCTTATTTTCTCCGAAATCCTCCCAAATCCTCTTTTTTGATTTTATTTCGTTCTTCCCTGTATAAACCAGTACAAAGGGAACACGCTACTAATGCGTGCGTTCCTGTCGAATATGGAACGCGGAAAGGCGGAAATTACGATGATAGACAATGTGGATTTGAGCGAGCTGCCCATGGGCTTTGGTATGGCGTTAGCGAAAAATACAAAGGCGCTGACTGCGTTTGCCTCCCTGCCGGAAGAACGCCGGCGCGCGGTGATTGATGGAACCCATACGATTCGTTCCAAACGCGAAATGCAGCAATATGTCGATGGGTTAACTGCACAGGGATGATTGGATTGCAAAATCAGACTGGCATCCCCTGTGTTTGTTTCACCGAGCCGATTTCAACGAACAACCGGGCGAAAGCATCTGCTTTCGCCCGGTTTTAAAATTCCGCAGCAATAATTTATAGTCCCATTTCGGCTTTCATTTTTGCCAGTTCGTCGTCCACCGACTGGTCGTTGACTCCAGTATAGCGTTTCTCTGCTTCTGCGGCGGCATCCACCGGCTTTTCGTTGAGCTGCGACATGGCGTTGGCTTCATCCAGCATCCGATCCGCTTTGGCTTCCATGCGCTCAAACGCCTGCATGGAACTAGAAGCAGAATCCATGGAACTGTTAATTTGATTCATTCTATCCTGTGTCTTGGCCACCGCGACCTTGGCTTTTACATTGGCGCGGCGGGCTTCCAGAGCAGAAATATCATTGGTCAGCTTATCGTGCATCGCCCGCATCTTCTGCGCGTTGTCATGCGCGATATCGTAGGTTTTCTGCAAATCGATTCCGGCCGTCTCAATCGACTGCTTTTTGGCAATAAAAATTTTTGCGTCCTCATCGTTACCTGCAGCGATCGCCTTTTGTGCCAGGCCGGCATACTTCGCGGCCTCGGTCTGATTTTCGTCCAACAGACGCTTTGCGCGCGTTTCCTCGGCCATGACCGACGCGGTTTCCTTCTTGACCTCGGCCAAATCCTCGGTCAGCTTGCGCAAATATTCGTCGATCATTTTGGCGGGATTCTCGCAGCGATCCAGCAGCGCGTTGATATTCGCCGACATAATGTCCTTAAACCTTGCAATAACGCCCATCGTACATACAACTCCCTTTCAAATTTTATGTCAAACGAAGGTTGACACCGGATAGAGAACAACCGGTTTTGGAAGACAAAATCCCCCTGAAACTCGGCAAAAAACTTCGGAATACGATCGCCTTTCAAACGTTTTTAACACCGTAGTTTGCAAAAATCTCTTGTTTTCGGCGGTTTTATCCCTATTTGGTGTAAACCAAGTCTCGTTTTCCATCTCGTTACGGTTTGTCTTCGTACTTTTTCTCCAGATCCGCCGTATCATTTTCAGCCCCAAAGGTTTCCAACGGCGTTTCCAAAATCGTTTTGGTGTATTCCTCTTTTTCTTTCCTGCGTTTGGCCACGGTACGGATGACAATCACAATGCACCCTGCAACCGCCCCTATGCCGAGCACCACCGCCGCGACCTTAGCGAAATCCCAGCCGTTGGTGGGTGTGCTCATGATGCTGCGCGCCGTGTGCGAAAAGGTATTGGAAAGCATTTCCTCAATGGTATAGGACGTATCGTTATAGTACGATGTAAAATATCCCCAGAAAATACTTTTTGCCTCGTTATCCATCACCGTATCGGCGGCATAGCCGCTGAGATACTGAAACTGCCCTTCCATTTCTTTTTTGCTGTCGCGCTCGCATTCAAAATAAGCAAACAGGAAATGCGCTTCGTCGGTAAAGGTCCGATCGTAGAACTGTTCCAAATAGGCCTGCGCTGCATCGCCGTTGATGCTTCCGTTACGCCAATAAGCGTCGGAATACGGCACGAACAGAATATAGGGCTGTACTCCGGTTTCCTTATAAAATTCCTCTAAGCCCTCAATCAAAACCGTTTTGTCGGTAATCCAGCCGATGTCATCCCGGCACCATTCGGTTTTGTGCACCTGCCCTGACAGAGGGGTGCGTTGGGTGGTATTGCGGGTTTCGCTCCGATTTTCCGAGCGCGCCGCACTGAAAACCACGCCAAGTATCGCCACAAATACCAGCAGTACAATTACCGTGGGCAGGCAACCTGAACTTCCACGCCGGCGCCCTCCCATAGGATAGATTGGCGGCGCAGGTCGAAAGCCACGGTAAAATCCGCCGCCATAAAATCCGCCGCGAGGCCGACTTCCAAAACCGCTCGA
>CABQCM010000109.1 GCA_902462665.1 uncultured Oscillospiraceae bacterium
AGGACTTTACTCGCCGTTTTTGCCGGAAAGAACCAGAGAATAAAGCCCGTTTTCGCCGGCAGGCAGAAGCGCGCCATATCGCACAGGCGGCTGCGCAGGCTGCCGGGGACCCCCCCTTATTCTACACCGTCCCCGCCGCCTGCGCAGCGGGAAACTACGCTGTGGCCCTGGCGAAAAGTCTGATCGAAAGCGGTGTGGCCGACCTGGCGCTGGCCGGGGGAGTGGATGTTTTCTCCCGGGTGGCGTTCGCGGGCTTTCAGCGTCTGCTTTCGCTGACCCCCGATGTATGCCGTCCCTTTGACAAAAACCGCCGGGGATTGGTGGTAGGGGAAGGATGCGGTATGCTCGTGCTCGAAAAAAGAGGAAGCCGTCACGGCATGCGGCGATATGGCGCGGTGCTTGGTACGGGGTTGGCCTCCAACGCCAGCCATATGACCGCCCCGCACCCAAACGGGGAGGGAGAACTGGCTGCAATGCGTTTGGCAGTGGAAGACGCTAGGCGACCGCTGAAAGAAATTGATTGCATCTCGGCTCACGGTACCGGTACCCGCGCCAACGACCGGGTGGAGGCCAGAGCCATTGCCTCGCTGTTTGGCGAAAAAGCCCCTCCCGTCAGCGCGGTGAAGTCGGTGCTGGGGCATTCTATGGGAGCCGCCAGCGCACTGGAACTCATCGCCTGCTGCCTGATGATGCAGCATGGTATCCTTCCTCCCACCGCCAATCTCGAACAGTTGGATGAGGAATGCGGTCTCGATGTCGTACCCAACCGGGCGCGCCCGGCAAGAGTGAACGCTGTGCTGTCCAACTCGTTTGCTTTCGGTGGACAGACCAGCAGCGTGCTGGTGGGCAGATAGATTTCGAATAGCGTCCTTCCTGGAAGAAACAATTTGGATGCAATGCATTTTAAGCAAAAGACTGAAAACGCCGGGAGTGTTACGCTGCATCGCGCGCTTTCCCGGCGCATCCCGTTCTCCGCGTGACAAAGCTTCTTTCCACAGGCCGTACAGATTTGCTTGCCGGCAAGGCGCCGGAAGACGGAAAGAACATCGCTTTTCCAGAAACGGCAACGTGGCTGGCGATCAAATCTGCTACCCTGTTGCACGTTGTACCCTAATTGTTTCGTCTATCCGAAACAAATTTTTTTGGAGCGCGTCAAAACGGCCTCCAATGCCAAAAGAAAGGGAATCGGTATGAATCTTCAGCAAGAAATTTTGGATATCGTCGCGAATGTTTTGCAGCTTCCGGCCGAGGAGATCGATCCGGCCGGACGCTTTTTCGAGGATTACGGCGTGGACTCTCTGCGGGCGCTCGAAATCCTGGCCGAGGTCGAAAACGCCTATCATATTACTCTTGATCCCGAGAATCTGATGAAAATGACCTGCGTCAACGAGGTGGTTCGCCTCACGAAAGAAGCGCTGGGCGACGATGAGAACTAAGCCGGTCTACATTGCCGGCGCTGGGATTGCGTCACCCTTTGGCGACGATTTCGAATCGGTGTGGCGGGCGCTGATTTCCCCGCCGGAGCTTCGTCGGTATTCTTTGTATGCCGGTGGACGGCAGCGGCCGGTGTTGGCCCACATCGCCGATGCGCTGCGGTATGAGGCAGACGCGGAAGAATACTTTGTCGCCCTTTGCCGCCGTGCCCTCCAGGGACTGCTCGCGCAATGCCCCATTGACTTTGGAAAGCGGGGCTGTTTTCTCCTGGGCACGGGGATGGGAGCCTCCGACTTCTATTTGTCCGGCGGACAGCCGGGCGCGCATTGGGAGGAATCCCTTCTGCACCGGGTCACACGCGGCCTGCTGGAAGACCTGCCTGCCGAGTGGACGGAGAACGCTTGCTGCGCGGGGGCTCAGGCCGTGGCCTACGGCTGCGACCTGGTGCGCCTGGGGGAGATGGATTATGTCATCGCGGGGGGCGCGGAGGCTTTTTCCTATCTCACCTGGGCCGGGTTTGAGCGTCTGGGAGCCATTGATCCTCAGGGCTGTAAACCGTTCGATCACCGGCGGCGGGGGATCAGCGTGGGAGAAGGGGCGGTCTTTTTTCTGCTTTGCGCCCGCCGCCCGGACGCTCCTTTGGCCTGCCTGCTGGGATATGGGGCGACATCCGACGCATATCATATGGTCGCTCCCGCCCCCGGCGGCGAGGCAATGCGCCGCGCTATGGAGCAGGCGATACGCCGCTCCGGTTTGCACCCCGGGCGCATTGACGCGGTGATCGCGCACGGCACAGGGACAACTCGAAACGACGCGGCGGAGGGCGGCGTTCTTCACGGCCTGCTGGGAAAGATCCGCGTAACCGCGCCCAAAGGGGCGCTTGGGCATACCGGAGGCGCGAGCGGTCCCTTTAGTCTGCTGGCGGCCATCGGTTGTCTGCGGCATCAAACCCTTCCTGCCATCGCCCGAACGGTGTGCGCGGACAAGGCGCTGAGGATGCGTTTGGCGACACGGACGGTTTCCATGCGGCTGCGTTATCTGCTGGTCAACTGCTTTGCCTTTGGCGGCTCCAATCTCTCCATGGTCTGCGCCGCGCCGGAGCAAGCGGCATATTTCGGGCTGGAAGCGGCCCGACATCCTCCTGGCGAGAGGGAAATCATCCATGTCTCGGCGGGAATACGCCGCAGCAGCTTCTCTCTACCTTGGCCCGATTCGCCAACTCCCCCCGCAGGGGCGACGGGGCGAACGATGGACCCGCTGTGCATGCGCATCCTGACCTTAGTCGAGGAGCTTTTAAAAACCGGACGGGACTGGGCTGGACGATATGATGTGGGGGCGGTGCTGTCGGTCGAGGGTGGGATGAAACACACCCTTTCCCAATGCGCCGAAATACTGCGCACGGGAGAGCCAAAGCAGCTCAATCCTAGCCGGTTTCCTTATGTGATGCTAAGTACGGCGCTGTCCTGCCTGACTCAGCGGCTGGGGCTGCACGGGCCGTCCAGCGTCTTTGTGGAACGCGAACCCGGCGGGGCGATGCGCTATGCGCATACCTTGATACGCTCGCAGCAATGCGCCGTCGTGCTGTGTGTTTGTCTGTGCGAAGGTCGGTTTTTGCGCGCGGATATTTTGGAGAGGGAAGAGAAACCGGAAAAAGGAGACGGGAATGAAGGTTGCACTCATTAATCCCAAAGGCACCATTTTCAGCCGCAACGAGCGACTGGCCGGCTTTTTGGAACGTTCGGTGACGATGGGAAGTTTTCGCCACTTCTGGTCGGCTCCCTGTTTGGGGCTGCTGGCCATTGCGGCCTACTGTCCGCCGGAGTGGGAGCTGCATTACGTTGACGAAAACCAGCGACCAGTCAATTTGGAGGACGAGGTCGACTTGGTGCTCATCAGCGCCATGACCGTCCAGGCCAGCCGGGCCTATGAAATCGCGGATGCTTTCCGTCAAAGAAACATTCGGGTGGTCATGGGAGGAATTCATGCCACCGTGCTTCCCGAAGAAGCCCTGCAGCACGCCGACACGGTGCTTGCCGGAGAGGGGGAGGTGCTCTTTCCGCGCTTTATCGACGATTTGGAGAACGGCGTTCCCAAGCGGCTTTATCGAGAGGCCGTCCCAGGCAAGTTTGACCTGGCGCAATGCCGCACGCCCCGTTACGACCTGCTGCAGGGCTACGATTATCCCGTGATCAATTTATACACCACCCGCGGCTGTCCGCGCCAATGCACCTTCTGCTGCGCCTCCAACGTGTTTGGAACCCGGTACCGGCGCAAAAGCAACCGCCAGATTCTCGGGGAACTATCCTTCATCGACCGGCTGTATCCCGGCCGGCTGCTGCTGTTTGCCGACGACAACGCCTTTGTGTTTCGCTCTCCCAGTAAGGAGCTGCTGCGCCGGATGATTCCGCTACGCCTGCGCTGGATTGCTCAGACCGATATCTCCATCGCGAAGGACAGCGAGCTGCTCGACCTGATGGCCAAGGCAGGCTGCCAGTGGATTGTTATCGGCTTTGAAAGCGTTTCCCGTCAAAGTCTGAAGACCATAGAAAACGGCTCCTTCAAGCAGCAGAATGTGGATCGGTACCGTCAGAGCATCGAGATCATCCGATCCTATGGCATTGGTGTTTACGGCACCTTTATCGTGGGACTCGACGCCGACACGCAGAGCGTTTTTGAAGATACCGCCCGTTTTATTCTGGATAACCGCCTCTACGGTGCCAACATCACGGTACCCACTCCGCTGCCGGGAACGGGCCTTCGCTCCCGCATGCTGGAGGAGGGAAGGGTATTCGAGTGCGGCTGGGAGGATTATACCCTCTGGGACGTGGTCGCACAGCCGGTGTCGATGAGCGTCGATCAGCTTGAGAACGGGCTGTATACCCTGTACCAAACCATCTCCGACCAGAGCCGCGCCGACCAGCGGTTGCGCCGTCTGCTGCGGGAGCAGAGAGCACGCCGCGCTTTCCATACGCGAGGGGAGGAAACGACATGAACATCGCCTTGATTTCGCCCCGGGGAGTGGGGATGGGACAGCCGTCCCAAATGGACAAAACCAGGCGCATTTACTCTGCCCTCCAGAATATTGATTCCCTGCGGGAGCTGATGTCCTGCCCTAACTCCCCGTTGCTGACCATCGCGGCGCTGGCCACGCCCTATTTTGAGCGGGTGGAATATGTGGATGAGGAAATTGAAACGGTTGATTTTGGGAGGCCCTACGACATGGTGGGCATGTCCTTTATGACCCAGCAGGCCTCGCGGGCTTATGAACTGGCCGATCGCTTTCGCTCCATGGGGGTTTACACGGTCTGTGGGGGAATGCACCCCACCAATCTGCCCAGCCAGACCCTCGAGCATTTCGATACCGTCTTTCTCGGGGAGGGGGAGGAAACCTGGGGACGCTTTATGGAGGATTTTTGCCGCGGCCGTCCCCGCCGGGTCTATCGCAATACCAAGCGCATTGACATGGAGAACGTCCCTATGCCGCGCTACGATCTCATCCGGTATGACGCTTACCGCACCATCCCGGTGCAGATTTCACGTGGCTGCCCTCACAACTGCGAATTCTGCGCCTCGACCAAGGTGTATGGGGCCGCCTACCGGCACAAAAGCGTCGAAAAGGTGCTGGGAGAGATTTCCCAGATTCGGCGGTATCAGCCGCATCCCCACATCTACTTTACTGACGACAATATGCTGGTAAATCCGGCTTTTTCCATCCGTCTGCTCGACGCGCTGAAGGGACAGGGCGTTCGCTGGATGACCCATTCGGACATCGGCGTGGCCAACCAGCCGGAGATTCTCCGGCGGCTGTATTCGTCCGGCTGCCGCAAGATTGTGGTGGGCTTTGAAAGCATCGTTCCCGATTCCCTAAAGGGATTGGAAAAATGGAAGTACGACCGGCTGGACGATTATGCCCAGGCCATCCGTACTATCCAGTCCTACGGCGTGGGTGTGTGGGGCACTTTTATCGTCGGTTTGGACAGTGACGACCGCACGGTATTCGACCGGGTGGTGGAGTTCACCCTGCAAAACCATCTGTACGGCGCGATGATTTCGGTGCCCACCCCCTTCCCAGGTTCTCAGCTTTACGACCGGCTGGAACAGGAGGGGCGTATTTTATCCCGTCACTGGGGCGATTACACCCTGTGGAACGTGGTGGTGCGCCCCAAGCGCATGAGCGTGGAGGAGCTGGAAGCGGGATTTGCCGATACCCTGCGGCGGATTTATTCCCCCGAGGCATCCAGAGAACGCATGGAGTATTTTAAAGAGCTATTGCGCCACCGGCGGGTTGATTAGTTGGGAAAAGAACGATATGCGGCGGCGTTTTCACCATTGCTTAACAAGGGGACA
>CABQCM010000110.1 GCA_902462665.1 uncultured Oscillospiraceae bacterium
CAATCCGATCCCTTGCCTGCTGAAGCGGAAGAGCCCGCCGTTCCGGTGAGAAAAAAAGCAAAAAAATCCCGTCGACGCGGTTGCTTGACCTCGCTGATTTGGGTGACGGTTATTTTCCTTGTTTCTATTACCCTAGCGACCGGGCTGATTGTCGGCTTGATGGATTATATGGGCATGGGGAAAGAGAAGCTCTATGGCAACAAAACGGTGCAGATTGATATTGAAATGGGTACCTCCATGTCGGAGATAGGACAGCTTTTAAAAGAAAACGATGTCATCATCAGCGAAACTCTTTTTAAGCTCTATACCAAACTATCCAAAACATCTGGGTTCCAGTATGGCTGTCACGACTTCAAGACCTCCATGGGCTATAAGCAAATTGTGGAGTCTCTGCGTAAACCGGCAAAATCGGAGGATTTGGAGGTCAAAATCAAAGACGCTAGTACGGTGGACGCCATTTTTGAGCTTTTAGAGAGTAAGGGAGTCTGTACGGCCGAGGAGCTTTACAAGGCTATGGAGGAGGAAACCTTTGAGTCTCCTCTGCTTGAGCAAGCACAACAAAGCGACGCCGTGCATTACCGGCTGGAGGGCTTCCTCTATCCCGATACCTATCAATTTTATAAAAACGATAGCCCCAAGCGGGTACTGCAAAAGATGCTCAATAATTTAGAGAATAAATTTACTCCTGAAATGCGCTCGGCTATGACGGAACAGGGGAAAACGGTCAATGAGGTGCTGACGATGGCGTCCATCATTGAGCTCGAATCCTGCGGCTATTTTGACCAGATGCCCAACATTGCCGCCGTCTTTTACAACCGTCTGAACAAATGGCCGGCTGGTTCGCGCAAGCTTCAATCCGACCCCACAATGAATTATCCGTATGGAGACGGCGCGTATAATACATACCAGATTGAGGGTCTACCGCCCGGGCCGTTGTGCAACCCCACCCAGTCGGCGATTCAGGCTGCCATCTCTCCCACGGAGAACTTTGACTATTACTTCTTTGTAACCGATAAGAACTACGATTTCTATTACAGTAAGACCAATGGCGAGCACGAAAAAACCATTGCCAGCCTCAAACGCAAACGACTCTGGCTATCTTAATGGCACACTGCGATAAAAAACGCCCCCGACAAGTCCGGTATTTGCCGTACTGTTTGGGGCGTTTTTTATAGCGAATGGGAAATGGCTTTCTTCGCGCGGCGTATTTTCGGCAAACTTGGAGTGAAAGGGGAGAATGCCAGTGTGCGCAGAGGGGAGCCAATAGCAATCGCATCGCCCGTCCCACTGGTACGAAAAAGATAAAAAAAGGCCGTGCGGTAAACACCGCACGGCAATCAGAATATGCAATGACTGGGGGAGCCATTGCAAAAAGAAAAAATGGCCGTAAAATTGATGGACTGGTAGCTCCATTATCGCAATTTACTCGGATAAATCCGTGATGGCCATTTCCTTTGACGCTTTCTATATTATCATACAATTTGACCGTTCGGTTATCCGTTTTTCTCGATTTTTCGACACAATACCCATATGAAAGCACAGATTCAATAATTTTCCTGCCTTCTTTGGCGGCGAAGTTCGTGCCGGCGTTTTCCGGCTTCGTATTCTGCCTTTTCCTCTTCGGTTTCGGGAAGTATGCGCGGAACCCGTTTGGGGCGTTCCTGTTCGTCCAGGGCGACCATAACGACATAAGCGCGATTGACGAGCTTTCGTTCTCCCGATAGCGATTCCACAAAGGTGTCTACACGCACTTCCATGGAGGTGGAGCCAACAAACGTAATGCGCCCCACCAGCGTGATGGTGCTATTGACATAGGCGGGGGATTTGAATTGCAGATTGTCCACCGAGGCGGTCGTTACCTCAGAATTGGAGTGACGTCGGGCTACCACACCGGCCACTACGTCAATCCACTCCATCAGAACGCCGCCAAATAATCGCTTGTAGCCGTTGATGTGCTGCGGCATTAAAATTTGAATTTGTTCGGTGCGGGATTGCGCTACGGTTTTGGCTTGTTCCATCGTCGTCCGCCTGCCTTTCTTAAAATAATAAAAATATTAATGGGGGCCCTTCAGCGTTATATTTGGATGGTTACTGGGGCATTTCGCGATGAGAAAAACATAAAATGCCGGAAGGATGCAATGGGAACACATCCTTTCGGCAAAATTCGACTGTTCGATTACAGCCCCAACAGGCCCGCTGCGTTCCCGCCAAGGATCGCCGCCTCTTGGGGCTCTGAAAGCTCCAGGCTGCGTACAAAGTCGATGCTGTGCGCAGTAGAACACCAAGGCATGTCGCTGCCCAGTAGGATACGATGCGCTCCATGCAACGCGACAATTTTTTGCGCATGACCACGCGGCATGCAGGCATAGCAAAAGGCGGTATCAAAATAGACGTTCTTTCCCACCAGATATTCTTCCACGTCGTACCACTGTTGATACGCCCCCATATGGGCAGCTATGACGGGAGAAGAAAAAGCGTCGAGCACACGAGACAACCGTTGCGGCGTACAGTGTACCGGCTCGTAAAAACCGATATCGATCCCGCTGTGAAAGCAGACGATGAGAGAGAGTTTGCCAGCCGTTTCATAAATCGGAAGCATGCGTTCGTCGTCTACAAAAAAATTCTGGTAATCCGGATGTAGCTTGATGCCGCGCAAGCCTGCCTGCGCAATGCGGTGCAGCTCTTCCAGCGCGTCGGGCGCGTCGGGATGAACCGAGCCGAAACAGATTAAACCGTCGCGATTTTCTTTCATAGCAAAGTCGTTGACCTTACGCTGCTGGGCCGGATTGGTGGCAATGTTCATCACCACCGCATAGTCGGCGCGGCAATCGCGAAGATATTGCCGCAGCGCGTCGGGGGTGCCGTCGTAAACCGGCTCAACGTTGCCCGAATTGTGATGCAGGTTATCCAGCGCCCGCACGGCAATTTGGGGAGCAAAAGAATGTGTGTGAAAGTCAACAATCATAGATCAGCACCGCCTTATCGTACCGAATGAATCGCAGAGGTTGCAGCCCGATTCTTTTTTATTTGGATTTACCCCTTTTTGTTGGAGGCTTTCATGCGCTGCTCTTTGTTGAGAATGGTCTTGCGCAGACGGATGGATTTGGGGGTAACCTCCACCAATTCGTCATCCTTGATGAATTCAAGCGACTGCTCCAAACTCAAATTGGTGGGCGGAACCAGCCGCAACGCATCGTCCGAACCGGAAGCACGGGTGTTGGTCAGATGCTTTTTCTTGCAGACATTGCAGACCAAATCGTCCCCCTTGGGACTTTCTCCCACAATCATGCCCTCGTAAACCGGTACACCTGGGCCGATGAACAGCCGGCCGCGATCCTGGGTATTGTATAAGCCATAGGCGGTGGTTTCACCGTCCTCATATACGATAATGGAACCGCTTTCCCGTTCGGCTACATCCCCTTTATATGGCTCGTAGGAATGAAATACATGATTCATAATGCCGTTGCCATTGGTGTCGGTGAGGAACTGCGGGCGGTAACCCATCAGGCAGCGGGCGGGAATTTTAAATTCCAAATGGGTGGAGCCAGTATCGCGGGTACCCATGTTGATCAGCTCAGCCTTGCGGTTGCCCAGTTTTTCCATCACCGCGCCGACGTAAGATTCAGGCGTTTCAATCATCAATAGCTCCATCGGCTCAAGCAGAGCGCCGTTGTCGTCCCGCTTGTAGATCACCTTGGGCCGGGAAACCTGGAATTCATAATTTTGCCGGCGCATGGTCTCAATGAGGATGGAAAGATGAAGCTCGCCACGACCGGATACCTTGAAGGTATCGGCCGATTCGGTTTCTTCCACCCGCATGCTGACGTTAGTTTCGATTTCTTTAAATAGCCGGTCGCGAAGATTGCGGGAGGTGACGAATTTTCCCTCTCGTCCGGCAAAGGGGGAGTTGTTAACAATAAAATTCATGGATACCGTCGGCTCGTCGATTTTTACAAAGGGCAGAGGCTCGGGATGCTCGACGTCGCACAAGGTCTCGCCAATATTAATATCCGCAATGCCGGACAGGGCGATCAGATCGCCCGCCTGGGCGGTATCCTGCTCGACCCTGCGCAGTCCCTCGTACTGATACAAGCGGGAGACTTTGACCGTCGAGGCAGTGCCGTCGGTGTGGCAAAGCACGGCCTGCTGGCCGGTGCGAATTGCTCCGCGCTCGACCCGGCCGACCCCGATACGCCCAACGTAGTCGTCATAGTCGATATTGGAAATGAGCACCTGCAGCGGCTCGTCGGGATTGCCGCCGGGAGCAGGGATTTCCTTTAATATCGTATCGAAGAGGGGGCGCAGATCGGTAAAGCCATCCTCTGGATCGTAGGAGGAGGTTCCTTCTCTTCCCGAGGCGTAAACGACGGGGAACTCCAACTGATCTTCCTCCGCGCCAAGCTCGATGAACAAGTCCAGCACCTCGTCGACCACCTCGGCCGGCCGCGCGCCTGGGCGGTCAATTTTATTGACCACGACGACCGCCTTTTTGCCCAATCCCAACGCCTTTTTGAGCACAAAACGGGTTTGAGGCATACAGCCTTCAAACGCGTCCACCAGCAGCAAGACACCATCGACCATCATCAAAATACGTTCCACCTCGCCGCCAAAGTCGGCGTGGCCCGGCGTATCGACGATGTTGATTTTTACCCCATTGTAATGGATCGCGGTATTTTTGGAAAGAATGGTAATGCCGCGTTCCCGCTCGAGATCGTTGGAGTCCATGACCCGTTCGGCCACCTGCTCGTTGTCCCTAAAGGTGCCGCTCTGCTTGAGCATTTGATCGACCAGCGTGGTTTTGCCGTGATCGACGTGGGCGATAATAGCGATATTGCGTACTTCTCGTTTTTCCAAAGCGTATTCCTCAAATCTTTTTAACTTTTCTACAAAATCATATTATATCTCTTTTCGCTTCCTTTTTCAAGCAGAGGAAGTGCGGTAATTCGATGAACTTTGCCCTTTCGTCCAATGGAGGATTGTACTTTCTCAACAAACATGGACCATTCATGAATGGGATCGTTTCTTTATCACGATCAGTAACATATAGATAAACGCCGCCAGGAGTACGATTGTAATTCCGGGTCAGAACGAACATCCACCCCCATTGGAAGAGAGGATAGGACAAATTCATCACAATGTTCGGGAAAGCTAGAATCCTTCTGTGGTTTGTATTTATTGCGACCGATGTCCTCCAAGCAGCGAAAAGCATTTTGTCTCCCTGACCTTGACAGAACCTCCTTTGTACTATAAAATGAAAAATCAATGCGAACAAGGAGAGTGAGGGTGACGCAAATGAAATTTACCAATCAACGCCTGTTGGAAATTGCCCGGAAGCAATCGGCGGTAGACGCTGGATGCGATCAGAATGACTTCTTGTGTGAAAAGAATGTTGTCGTCCTCTCTCGAGTGAATCCAGGGGCTAGAAAATATTTGGACTTGCCTTTCGCGTGTCACTTGATTTCCTACGGAAATAACATTGTGGCGTCGACTGCCGGACAATATCGAGATATGATATCCGCTTATATCAATCGTTTCCCGGCGGAGCATTGCTTTGAAACGCCCAATATGCACGTGCTCAACGATGCGCTGGAAAAAGAGGGCTTGCGCATTTGCTTTATGGCGGAGTATTTTCTTCCGGATATGGCGTGCTTGAAAGCGTTGGATAGCCCGT